>JBFIJJ010000061.1:0-13366 GCA_041600795.1 Methylophagaceae bacterium
TCTCTAGGATTTACAAGTTTAGATTCAATCTCTGCTATTGCATTTGTAATACGCATACTTGAATTCTCAGGTTTAGTTTAGGAAATATCATGGTAATAAAAAACTGTAGAGTGTGTCACCAACCGTTATTCGACGAACCATTGTTACAGTACGATAACATGCCTAAGTCAGCACAGTTTTTACCAGATATAGAAAGTTTAAGCGAAGATAAAGGTGTCGATATAGCGGTATGTCAATGTAGTGGCTGTGGCCTTATTCAATTAAATAATGAGCCAGTACATTATTACAAAGAGGTTATTCGGGCTGCGGGTCTCTCGAATGAAATGAATAAATATAGAAAACAGCAGTTTTCTGAATGGATTGAGCAATGCAATTTAGAGAATAAAAAACTTATTGAAATAGGTTGTGGGGCTGGTGAGTATTTAAAGCTAATGCAGGAGAATAATGTTGATGCATATGGAGTTGAGTATGGGATGGAATCTATTGAATTTTGCCGTCAGGCAAAGTTGAAAGTTAATCAAGATTATATTGAGACGGCAAAACATAATTTAGTAGATGGCCCTTTTGATGCTTTTTATATGCTCAATTTTTTAGAACATATTCCTCAACCTAATGAGGTTTTACAAGGAATTCATAATAATCTATCAGACGGTGCGATAGGACTAGTTGAAGTACCAAACTTCGATATGATCCTGCGAAAGAACTTATTCTCTGAATTTATCAGTGATCATTTATTTTATTTCACGAAAGCGACTTTGACTTCAACATTAAATCGAAATGGTTTTGATGTTCTAGAGTGTAATGAAACTTGGCATGATTACAGTCTATCGGCGGTTGTGAAAAAAAGGGGCAAAACAGATCTGAGTGCTTTTTATGAAGTTCAGGTAAAGTTAGCTAATGAGATCGGAAACTTCATTAGTCAATTTTCTGACAATAGTGTGGCTATTTGGGGGGCTGGACACCAAGCTTTAGCTATTATGTCTCTAACCAGTTTGGAAGGAAAAATCAAGTATGTAGTTGATTCAGCTCCTTTTAAACAAAATAGGTATACACCAGCAACACATATTCCAATTGTATCTCCAAATACTTTAGATCTAGAGCCTATTGAAGCTATTCTGATAATAGCAGGAAGTTATTCTATGGAAGTTAGCCAGATTATGAAGAAAAATTATTCTAGAAATATTAAAACTGCCATTTTAACGGAGGATGGCTTAGAGATTGCTAGTGAAGTATAGAGAAATTAAGATAAATCTTCTAATTGATTTGAATATAACCATAGAAGTTCTAAACCCACTATCGATATAGTGAACAACGAAAAGGAAAAATAAATGTCAGTATTTGAACCGATTCTAAATGATTTGGATACTCCTTTAGTCAGTGTTTTAGTTTATAACTACAACTATGGGCGGTATTTGGATGATTGTTTGGAGAGTATTGTGGCCCAAACATACTCAAATATAGAAATTATTTTTTCAGATAACTCGTCTACAGATGATTCTTGGGGTGTGGCTCTTGCTTTTCTTGAAAAATATCCTGGAAGAATAACTGTCACACGAAATCGAAAAAATATGGGCCCAACAGCAAATTTGCAAAATTGTTTAGCAAACGCGAGGGGGACTTATTTTGTTACTTTGGGTTCTGATGACGTTATGTTACCAACGTATATTGAGCAATGTGTTGATGCCTTTAGGGTAGAATCAAGACTTGGCTATGTTATGGTTCATTGTTCAATTATAGATGGTGAAAGTAATAGAACAGATGAACCCTCATTTTATGACCAGTCATGCATTATTAGTGGTGAAGATCAGGCAGCAATTTATATGATGGCTGCTGTTAACCCGAGTGTTTCTCAGATTATGTATCACAGGCAGAGATACTTGGAGGCAATAGCAGGTGGTGGCACAATCGCAAGCCGTTGGTATGGTGCCCGAATAAATGATTTTAACTTATGTATGCAATACCCAATGGCCTATATTAAAGAACCGTTACTATTATTTAGAGTTCACAGTAGAAATGATTCCTTGGCTGCAGGCCAGAATTTATTAGAAATAATGGCACCTTATTTCTTGGCAATTCAATTTGCTGAAACAGCACAAATATATAACATGCATAAGGTAACAGACAGGTTGCCAGCAGCGATTAAAAAATTAAGTATGTTAGCGCTTCGTTATTGCACAAGGTATTTGGCTGCTGATGATGTTGATACAGCTAAACGTTACTTTTATTTAAGTGCGACATTGAGCCCTGACATTATTAATGAGGAACTGTATCAGAGGCTAGAGGACTACTGGGATGGTAATGAAGAGAAAAAAGAAATCATTTTACGTTCATTACAAGAAACTAAGAACTTAGTGAGTAGGCAAATATCGTATGCTCCACCAGAGGGTAGTTTTCCTCTTAAAGTGCCTCGGACTAAGGACTATAATCAGACGACTAATAAGGTCAAATCTATTGCCGATCCAATGGCATAACTGTATGAGTCGTCAAACCTTGAGTTTGGAATATTCTATAAGATAGAAAATAGGACACTGAGTACAAATGAATACTGAAGAATTAAATCTACTTATTAGTAAAACAAGAAATTCAGGTACGGTAGACGCTGAGTTTTTTAAGAAACTCAATGAATGTGAAAGTATCATTCTCCGAGGAGCAGGCTCTTTTGGTTCTGAGATTGGTCGGCGTCTTCTCGAGAACGGTATTTCTGTTGATAAGTTACTGTATTGGGATGTCCGCGCCGATGACGTTACTAATTTGCATGGGATTCCTATCGCTCAACCTTTTTCAGGAGATGAGAATATACATGAAACAGTCGTGATTCATTGCATACCAAATGGAAGTTTATCTGGAAGTTCGATCAGAGCTGAATTACTTGAGCATGGCTTTACTAATATTATTGAAGGCATGCCTTTGTTTGAAGCTGCGTTTTGTGAAATGGATAGCAACAAGGGATATGATGCAAAAGTATGTTTGAATACCACGGTATGTAATTGGGACAGTTGTGGCCGATTGATGCATTTTATGAATAGTGAGTGTGAATCAGAACCTGAACATGAGCTATTATCATTTCAAGTTATTGCTTTTGTATTAAGTCTTAAATGTACATTGAGCTGCACTCATTGTGGAGAGTTTATTAACTCTTACGGGAAACAAAATAAAGACCATCATTTACCTTTTAATGAGCTAAAACATGATATTGATAGTTTCTTTGATGCAGTTGATAGTGTTGGCTTTGTATCCGTTATTGGTGGCGAAGCTTTTTTACATCCAGATTTTGATCGAATCATATCTTTAATATTAGAAAAGAAAAACTTTGGCGTGATGGGGATTACTACGAATGGTATTTGCAAAATAACGGAGAGACATCTGGCTGTATTGAAGAATGAGCGAACGCGCGTGATATTTTCAGATTATACAAAAGTACTATCAAAACAGCAGAAAAAACTATTTGACGATAATGTTAAAAAAGTGCGTGATTATGGGATTCATTATACCGTGGGTGAGCCTGTATGGATTGAGCCGCCATCGCTTAGAAAGCAAGATTTTTCTGAGAAGATAATGAAAGACATGAAACAAGGATGTAGCTCAACAAAAACATGCCAGACTATTCAAAATGGCAAACTATACCCATGTGGTGTTACTCCCAATGTTTTTGAACTAGATGTTGCCGATTACCCATCTGACTACGTTTCTCTTGATAGTGTTGATTTACGTCAAGAGATAAAAGATTTGCATGCCAAGCCTTTCTATTATTCATGTAACCATTGCGCTGAAGGAGGGGAACATTTAACTCATTCGGGAGAGCAAGGTTACAGTCATCGATATGATCATTTATTAGATGGGATTTCAATTGTTGATGCACGATGATTTATCCCGAATATGATTTGGGACTGTCATGGAAACGGTATTCTGAATTTAGGTTATATTTAAAGTGAGTGAGATTTTGAAACAGATCCTTATCACAGGAGGAAATGGTTTCTTAGCAAAAAGTTTTACTGAAAAGTTAAGGGATGATGTTAAGGTTGTTTCCTGTTCACGAACAGAATTAGACTTATTAGATTCTATTGTTGTTAGCGAGTATTTGAAGAAGACGAAGTTTGATGTAATCATACATACAGCAACGTATGATGCGGCACCAAAGGGTTCAGAGAAAGATAGGACTAAAGTTTTAGAGAATAATCTTCGTATGTTCTTTAACCTTGCGCGTTGTAATGACTCTTTTGGCAAGATGATTTACTTTGGCTCTGGTGCTGAGTTCAATAGAGATGACTGGATACCGGATATGGACGAATCATATTTTGACATTCATGTTCCAGTTGATCAGTATGGCTTTTCTAAATACATCATGAATCAATATGCCGAAACAACGGCGAATATCTTTAATCTAAGATTATTTGGTGTGTTTGGTGAATATGATGACTGGCGATATCGGTTTATTTCAAATGCGTGTTGTCACGCTGTGTTGGGTATGCCAATTCATGTGCATAATAATGCGATAGCAGATTTTTTATATATCGATGACTTGGCAAGAATCATGTTGTGGTTTATTCAAAATGAGCCGAAGCATCAATCTTATAATGTATGTAGTGGCAAATCATATGAATATCTTGAACTAGCCAATATGATTAAAGAAATTGCTAAGAATAATGTTGATGTGACCGTTAACAATAAATACATAAATAAAAATTACAGTGGCAATAATTCACGGTTACTCGAAGAGTTAGGTAATTTTGAATTTACTCCAATGAAGACTACACTAGAGAAACTGTATAACTGGTATCAATATAATAAACACCTTATTGATGCCACTAAGTTTCATTTTTAAATGATTCAGAATAAATATTAAGAATAAGTAGGGTGAGAGGATTTATTGAATGTTAACCAAAGTAGAAAACCAGAGCGATAGCATACTAACCGAGGGTGAGCTTGCTAAACGTGAAGGTTTACGTGCAAGAAAACCCTATGTAGCCGATAAATTGGCCAATATTTTGGCAATGGAAGAACGTGGCGAGATTAGTCCAATTATTCGTCTTGAAAAGAGTTATTTATGTAATTTTCAGTGTACTCATTGTTCTGCTGAATACTATATGGATAGACATTTAGAAAAAGTACTTCATGTCAAAGAAGACCGTGAACAAATTAATCTGGATGATATTCGAGATCTGTCACGTCAAGCTGATGAGCTAGGTTTGGCGCGATTTGTTATCACAGGCGGTGAGCCTTTAGTGATGAAAGATCTTGATGATGTTGTTGCCGCTATTGACCCTGAAAAGCATTATGTCATTGTTGATACTAATGGGTGGTTTTTAGATGATGAAAAAGCACAACATTTAAAATCTATTGGCGTTGAGAAAATTCAGTTATCTCTAGATAGCATTGTAGAAGAAGAACATGATGAGTTTCGCAATAAGAAAGGCTCATATAAACGAGTAATGCGAGCCATTGATGCCACGATTAATGCGGGATTAAACCTATTGTTATCGACGGTTTTGATTAAAGGGCAACCTAAGACCGAAAAGTTTCTAGAATTATGTCAATTTGCCACTGATAAAGGTGTGGGCTTGTATGTCTCTTATGCAAAACCAACAGGCTCATGTACTGAGCATCCTGAGTTTGTCATTACTAAAGAAGATGCCGATATCCTGCGAGAGCTAGAAAAACAATATTCAGTATTTACTCATATGACACCGTCGTATGGTTCCCACAAAGGATGTATCACAGTTAAAGGAATTGTGACCGTTACATCAACAGGTGAAATCACGCCTTGTCCGTATATCGATTTCTCGATGGGCAATTTAAAACAAAATACCTTAAAAGAAATTTTGGACAGAGGTATGCGAAATCCTTGGTTAGGGCCACATCGTCCTGATTGCTTGATTGGTGAAGATCCAAAATTTATCAAAATTCATACTGAAAAGACTGCTGGTGCAACGCATCTACCTTTACCTTACGGTGAAGGATTCACTGATGACGATTCATTAACAGATTAACTAATCTGAAATTGAAAATTAGTTGTACTTAATTTGAAAAGAGAAAGGTAAAACATGAGTGTAAGTGAGTTAGAGATCAGTGAGTTGAAATCAGTAGGAAATGGTTCATCCTATTTTGATGAATTTGGACGGTGTGTACCTGCTAATTCACTAACGACCGACGCTCATAAAAAAACGCGTCGTTATTTTCAACTGACTCAACCAGAGGTGGATTATCAGAAAATTTATGACAGATTGAATGACCGCTTTAATTTTGCAGATCAACTTTCTGTTGATGATTTTAAAAATCGTGCCGAAGCTATTCTAGAGAAACTACGTAATGATTCTGACTATAGCAATATTACGCAAGGTGTTGCAGTACCATTTATTTTACCTAAGGCAGTTTATGATGATATTGGTGCTACGTTAGAAAATGACTACCTTCCTGCTGTTGATAAATCATTTCATGAAAAATTTCCTGATTATTCTTTCACTAACCATTCTCCAGAAAGTTTAGAAGGCAAGTTAAACGTAGCAGATGGTTCTAGACATGAAAATCTACTTGCAGCGATGAAGCAAGATGTTGTGGTGGGGTATTACTTTCCTGCTTTACTTGAATATTCCGTGCCTGCAGCGATTGAGCAAATTAAGTTGTTACCTGAACAGTTTTTGCTTGCTGGTGGTTTTGATACTGCTGCTGCATTTATTGGTTCTCCAGATTTATTATTAAGAACAGATGGCTACCCACCTCTTCTATGGTTGTCAGGACTTGAGATGGAAAATCCTAATATGGGATATCATTTTGAAGCCTATGGTTATAGTTTGACGTTTAATCGTAGAGCACATTTGAAGAATGTTGCTGAGTATTGGGCGAGTGGTCTGTCTATCATAGGATAGCAATATTTTGAATTCGGAAAAGGTTTGTGTCGATTGAATATTATCTTTGATTTAGATGGCATTGAATGTGTGTGAGATTGAATTGCACCAAGCATTAACGGCAAAGCTAATTGGTCTTCCACTTACTAAACTGTTACCTATTCTCGCTGATAGTAACGATCTAAATTAAATATCATTAATCTTCTTGCGGATGCATTTAAGCAAAAATATGATTCAGAAGGTTATAAGGAGACCAGTGTGTGTTTGGGTATGTTGCATCAGTTAATCACTGAGGGTCATACACTGTATTTGGCGACTAATAAGAGAATTATTCCAACTAGGAAAATAATGTCTTGTTTTGCATGGGACCTCTTTTTAGTCGGTTTATGCGCTTGACTTATCTCCAAATGTGTTGAAAAAGTAAAAGTTAATAAGCTTAATACTCACACGCCATAATCATGGATGCAAAGTAAACAAAACGGTATCTATACGAGATACTGTTGCAGACTATGAAGCACCAAGTGCTAATAAGATTATCTATATAATGGCTGGGGTTAGTTTGCTAGTTGGCAGGATGAAATGTTTGCAATAAATTTCTTAGATATTTTGAATTTTCTAAGGCATTAAATTTTAAAAACGGTATTCTTAGGCTTCGCCTCTTAAATAGAATCAATGAAAATATCGGTGGTCAGAGAATATTATGGAAAAATCGAGCTTCTTCCAAACTATCCATAACCCTTATTATATATATTCCACTGATTTCACAACTAAATCAGCAGGTATTCGTGCATTACATTTTTTATGTCATGCATTAAATGAAATTGGTGCCGAGGCATATCTAGTAGGATGTTCAAATGAAAGTAGAGTACTGAGAACACCGCGGCTCAAAGAAAGCGATATTGATAGACATTTGGCCTTAAATAAAAGACCAATAGTAATTTATCCTGAAGTAGTTAGTGGTAATCCATTGAAATTGCCACATGTCGTTAGATGGTTATTGAATTCTCCTGGTTATTTAGGAGGAGATCAAACATTTGATAGCTTGGAAATTGTGTATGCTTTTTCTCCAGAATATATTCCTAAAAATTCTACAATATCAATATTAACTGTACCTGTTGTTGATACAACAATCTTTAATAACCTAAACAATCCAAACGATAAAATACGTAACGGGGTTTGTTTCTATGCTCATAAATATCTGGTCGCGGGTGAGCAACTTACTGAGCATGTACTCGGGGCTACAAGCCTTTGTCAAGATCAAAAGTTGTCACCCTTGGAAATAGCAGACATATTGAGGCGTTCGGAATATTTACTTTGTTACGAACCTTCATCATTAATAGTTGAGGCAAGATTTTGTGGGTGTCCTGTCATAATGATCTCTACACCATATTTGGCAAATAACCTGAGTCAGCCTTTGGAGGATTCAGGAATAGCTTTAACATTCGAAAACTCAGAACTACAACAAGCTAAAAATACAGTAAATGAGCGATTTGATGAATATCAAACACATATTGATTATTGCTGGCAACATGTAAGAGATTTCTTTAAATATTCTCAAGAAGAGTTTTTGTATCGAGAGTTGCAATCTACGACCATTAAAAAAGACTGGGTTAATCCTGTACTGGAATTAATTTCAAGTACAGAAAATATTCGGAAAAAAATAGTAAGACGAGATCATCTAGATAGTAAGTGGTTATATAGAAATTTATTACTAGAAGGAAAGGTATCTATTCTAGCCAAAAGAATGGTCAATAAATGGCATCACCACCCCAGCTTTCATTTAATGATGGTACTAAATGCAAATGAAATGTCTTTGTTATCGGACACTTTGGATTCATTAGAGCAGCAACTCTATAATGCATGGGGGCTGACCATCTTTAGCGTTTTGCCACAACCTGACATATTTGAACAAACACCAGAAAATATTGAATGGATTCAGATTCAAGATAATTTGAATGAGGAAATTGATAAGGCTGTTCAAGAAAATCAGCTTGATTGGCTTTTACAGTTATTACCTGGTGACACGTTATCACCTCACGCCTTATTAAGTTTTGCTGAAACGATAAATGAAAATACTGAGTATCGATTCATTTATAGCGATGAGGTGGCTGATGAGGCATCAAATCAGATTTTATTTAAACCTGATTTCAACTTAGAACTATTACGCTCGACATCGTATCTTGGTCATGCGTTGATAGTAAGACGTGATGCATTTGAATTTATTGGTGGTTATACCAGCTTTGCCTATGTCTATGCGACTGATTTAGCATTCAAGATTTATGAAACCTATGGTGAGCAGGCTATTAGCCATATAGATGATGTATTGTACATTTCTAAGCCAATAGTGCTTGATCACGAGCTTCTGAGAAATAATGAATTAACAGTGCGATATGGTCATTTCTTTCGGCTAGGAATTAATGTTGAGTTGAATCAATCTAAAGAAAATGATTCATTTAATATTGTTTATCAGCATCAATCAGAGCCACTAGTCTCAATCGTGATAGCAAATCGTAACAATGCTACGTCACTGGCACGATGTGTAGAAGAGCTAGTCGACAATACACAGTATCCAAATTATGAACTGATTATTGTTGATCAGTTGAGTGATGTTGAAGATTTAGACGATATTTATCAGGAGATAACGCAGACTTTAGGGGAACGCTTTTCATTATTGCGCTATCAGGAACCAAACTACGCTTCGATGATCAATCTGGGTGTTACCCAAGCTAATGGTCAATATGTAGTGGTTTTGTCCAGTTTTGTTCAGACAATTAATGGTAACTGGTTGACAGCAATGCTGCATCTCGCACAACGAACAGATGTCGGGGTGGTTGGTGCACGCATTATTGATGCCGATGAAAATGTTATTCATGGCGGCGGCGTACTAGGTTTAAGCGACGATGTTACTGGTTTACTGGCAGGAGAGTCTATTACAGAGCCTGTTTATATGCTTCGTGGACACGTTAAGCAAGAATATACTTCTGTTTCATCAGCCTGTTTTATGTTTGATAGAGATAATTTTGTTGCTGTTGGAGGCTTAGATAATCAACAGTTAGCAAATAGTCGTTATTGTGTTACTGATTTTTGTTTAAAGCTTGCTCAAACTGGCTTGAAAACGATCTGGAATCCATTTGCTACTATTTTCCAAGATAGTCGTTATGCTCAATCAGGTAATGGTGTTGCGGAATATGTTTCAACAGATATTAAATCAATTTTAATCGAGCGTTGGCCAGAACAATTCAGGCGCGATCCTTTCTTTAATAAAAATCTATCATTGAGAGAAACATCATTTCTTCCTGACCTTGAGATGAGAATAAATTGGGATAATCGTTTTATCTCAAATCATCCAAAAATACTTGCGTTTCCGTTTACAAGCTCGGGTAATGGTGAATATCGAGTACGAGCACCGTTACGAGTCTTGGAGTATGAAGCACAAGCTGAAGTAACAATATTGCCAAATCATGAATTTCAAAAAGAACCATATGTGCCAAATGAATTTGAGATCCATCGAGCAAACCCTGACGTTATTTTTATGCATCAGGGCATCAATGATCAATATATCGAATTTATAGAAAGAATAAAGTCCCAAACTGACATCAACATTGTTATGGGGTTAGATGACCGTATTGATCATCTACCTGCGAAAAATGATCGTAAAAAATTAGTTTATCGGGACATGAAACATCGTTTACGTAAACTTTTGGCATTATGTGATCGGTTGATAGTTTCAACTCAACCATTAGCTGACGCCTATGCGGGCTATTGTAACGATATCATCGTTATACCTAATCGCTTAGAAAAACTTCGTTGGGGATCTCTACAATTACAAGATAGTAAAAGTGAAAAGTTACGATTCGGTTGGGCGGGTGCTCAACAACATTTTGGCGACTTAGAATTAATTTTTGATATTGTAAAAGAGACTTCAGATCGTGTTGATTGGGTGTTTTTTGGAATGTGTCCAGAGCAACTTTACCCTTATGTAAAAGAGCGTCATGATTTCGTGAGTTTTGAGCAATATCCTCAGAAACTAGCAAGTTTAAATCTTGACCTAGCAATCGCACCGCTAGAACAGCATCCTTTCAACGATGCTAAGAGTAATTTACGATTACTAGAATATGGTGTTATGGGATGGCCCGTAATCTGTAGTGATGTGTATCCATATCGAACAAATAACCCGCCAGTGGTTAGAGTGTCAAATGAAGTGCATGCATGGCGTGATGCTATTGAACAGGCCATTGAAAAATCAACAACATTGAAAGCATCGGGTGAAAAACTTCGACGATGGGTAGAGCAAAATTATTGGCTGGAAGATCATATAAAAGAATGGTCTGATGTATTTGTAAAACAATAGCGTTAAATTTTTGGCACATGATATTTCTTTGAGTTAGGCTGTATATAAGGTGCTGATAAATAACAATATATAAAGATTGGCACGCCTTGTGCTTTTCTCCGAGCAGTCCTGTTGAATTAGCAGGTTTTGAATTAGAGCTTAATCTAATGGGAGAACTCACATGGCTTTAATAGTAAATAGTAACCTGGCTTCATTGAACGCTCAGCGTAATTTGACCAAATCACAAAATGATCTAAATCTTTCCCTACAGCGATTATCTTCAGGCCTGCGAGTAAATAGTGCAAAAGATGACGCTGCGGGGTTATATGTTTCAGAACAATTTACTCGAGATATTCGTGGTACCAACCAAGCTATCAGAAACTCTGCTGATGGTATCTCTTTGGCTCAAACAGCTGAAGGTGCTTTGGGTGAAATAACTAACAACTTGCAACGAATTCGTGAAATTGCGGTGCAATCAGCTAATGGCACGATTACAGATCGTTCTGGTTTGCAAGCTGAGGTAACAGAACTTGAAGCAGAAAACACCCGAATTATTTCATCAACGAAATTTAATGGGACGGGCTTATTGAGCGCAGCATTAAATCTAACCTTTCAGGTTGGCGCGCAAAATGGTGAGACAGTCTCAATTACAACGTCGGGTGCCACAACAATTACTACGGCAGATGTTTCTACATCATCTGGTGCAGCAACTGCTTTAACAACGTTATCAACTGATATTGATAATATTAGTAAGACACGTGCGACATTTGGTGCGATTCAAAACCGCTTTGAAGCGGTTATTTCTAATTTGTCTAATTACGCAGAGAACCTCACAGCTGCTCGTAGTCGCATATTAGATGCAGACTTTGCCCAAGAAACGGCGAGATTGACACGTGCTCAAATATTGCAACAAGCTGGCACATCAATCTTGGCACAAGCCAACGCAATTCCTCAGAGTGCATTGAGTTTGCTACAAGGATAATGAGTGCTTATTTTCTACAGGTGATGCTGACTTGAACTTTGTAAGAGTGATGTCAGCATTATTTGTAAAAAATTTTAAAAAATTACTAAAGAAAAATACCTTGGTGCCGTTAGCCTAATCGGAGGCGGTAAATACTAGGTTTTATCCATAGTCTATCCGCCATGTATATGGGAATAAAATTCCTACAACTATGAGGGAGAAGACTCATGGCATTAACAGTTAACAGTAACCTTGCATCATTAAATGCACAACGTAATCTAAATAAATCACAAAGTTCATTAAATACATCACTTCAACGTTTATCTTCTGGTTTACGTGTAAATAGTGCAAAAGATGATGCGGCTGGTCTTTATGCATCAGAACAATTCACTCGTGATATTCGTGGTACAAACCAAGCTATTCGTAACTCTGCTGACGGTATCTCTTTAGCTCAAACAGCTGAAGGTGCGTTAGGTGAAATTGCTAACAACTTACAACGTATTCGTGAAATTGCGGTGCAATCAGCCAATGGTACTATTACTGACCGAAGTGGTTTGCAAGCTGAGGTAACGGAACTTGAAGCAGAAAATACACGTATTATCAGTTCTACCAAATTTAACGGTACTGCGTTATTAGGCACTCTTAGTATTACAATTCAAGTAGGTGCCGCTAATGGTGATACTGTATCTATTAGTAATACTTTGACTGCTCCTACAGCTGCTGTTGTTTCAACATCAACTGGTGCGGCATCAGCTTTGACTTCATTAACAACCGATATTGATAATATCAGTAAAGCACGTGCTACATTTGGTGCGGTTCAAAATAGATTTGAAGCGGTTATTTCTAACTTGTCTAACTATGCTGAGAACTTAACTGCTGCACGTAGTCGTATTTTAGATGCTGACTTCGCTGCTGAAACAGCTAATTTAACAAGAGCTCAAATTCTACAACAAGCTGGTGTGTCTGTACTTGCTCAAGCAAATGCACTTCCTCAATCAGCATTGAGTCTATTGGGATAATAAGCAAAAGGTGGTATCTTGGAGAGAAATCTTCAAGATACCCAGCTTATAATTCCAGAGACAGATTAAGTATGAGAGGGAGGGTAGTAAAATGGCTGATGAATTAAATATTCAAACACGTCTAACGCAACCCGCTTTAGCGACCAATAATCAACAGCAGAACTCAAAAGTTGGGTATTCTGCTGAAGTTGTTTCTGCAACATCACTTGTTCAA
>JBFIJJ010000062.1:0-13309 GCA_041600795.1 Methylophagaceae bacterium
AAATATAACGCTGTTAATTGCTGCCAATAATTTTCTTTATACGGGTAGCGTGTGATCAAGGTTTCTAATACGTTAATCGCAGCTTTATATTGATTTAACTCTAGGTGAGCTGACAGTAAAAGCTGATACCACGCCTCTTTGGCGGAGGGATCATTTTTAATCGCAGTCGTGATATGGGTTATCGTATTTTTATAATTTTTAATTCGATAGTTAGCACTCGCTAATAACACATAGGCACTATTCGGTGGTTTGTTCTCAGCTTTTAACCACTGCTCAAGTAAAGCAATCCCTGCTTTATAGTCTTCATCTGCTATTAATAACTGTGCCAAATTATAACGAAGGTTATGACTGACTTTTTCTGGCAACGCATTACTAGCTAGTGCTTTGTTGAATGCACTCGCTGCTTTCCTATAATCTTCTTTTGATGAAAATAAATAACCTAAGGTCTGCTCAACAACCGCACGGTCATAACTGCCCTCTGCTGTTTGTTTGATCAAGGCGTTTAACTTAGTTTCAGCATCCGAATACTTTTCTGCCGCCATTAATTCTTGAGCTACATTAAGTGCTTTATAGGTTTTTTCAGTCAATAGATACTGACTGTTCTGATCATTTTTTGCCATCACGGTCATTGATGACAACATCAGCGCTATAAACAACAATAATAATCGACTTATATTCATCATGTTACTTTGACAATGTGAACACAATTTCTTGTGTTGCTTGACGTTCTACAGGCTGACCATCAATTACCTGTGGTTTAAATTTCCACTTCAAAATCGCAGTTAATGCCGATTTATCAAATATATTTTCGGGTGTTGCCTTAACTACAACCGGATCACGCACCTGACCATCTTTAGTGATGGTAAAGGATACGGTTACCACACCTTCAATGCCTCGACGTTGAGCTGCACGAGGGTATTTTGGAGGCATACGAACCAGCGGTACGACCTCATCATTCATCTCTGGCATCGCAGTCGGTGCCGGCGGTGCTGCTGGTGTTGTTGCAGGCGCAGAAGAGAAATCCCCAATATAAGGACCACCAGCAATATTTAAGGGCACATCGATACGAGGCATGTCTAATTTGGGTGCTGGCGCTTTGGGCTTATTAGCTTGTGGTGCCGGTGCTTTAGGTGGCGGTGGCGGTTTCTTAGGTGGTGGCGGCTTTTTTGGCAATTCGCGTTTTTTAGTTTCTGGTGTTGTTTCGCGTTTTAAGCGAACAAAATCCAATAAGCGAATATCTTCTGTAACATGACGTTCAAGACTATTTGATGACGTCATATGTTGCATCAATGCAAACAATCCAAAATTGACAAGCAACGCAATAATGAGACCTATGGCTAAACGCATTAACGATGTTCCTTAATCGCGTTCAGCAGCGATCGACACATTAGCAACTCCAGCAAGACGCGCTTGATCCATCACTTCAATCAATAAGCCGGTTTTAGCCTCTTTATCAGCTAATATAATCACAGAACCTTCAGGATTCTCAGCATGCATGCGTTCAACATTAGCCCGGACAGCACGTTGATCTATCTGACGACCATCCATCCAGACTTCACCATTTGGCTTAATTGCAATCAGGATATTGGCTAACTCTTTTTGTACTGCCGTTTTGGCTGATGGTCGACTGATATCAACCCCGGTTTCTTTCACAAATGATGTCGTCACAATAAAAAATATCAATAATATGAATACCATATCGATCAATGGCGTCATATTTACTTCGGCTATAGCACCACTTTGGCGGCGTGAGTGACGATGTCTCATAATCTATGCTCTACCTTTAATCTCGACGTAAGGCATCGGCGACATTGTCGACCGTACGTGCCACACGCTGTTCTAATTGAGTACTAAAATACATACCTGACAATGCTGCCAATAAGCCGCCCATAGTCGTAATTAACGCAACAGAAATACCGCCTGCCATACCTCGTGCATTACCAGTACCAAATACAGTTAATACATCAAACGTTTGGATCATACCGGCAACCGTGCCTAACAAACCGAGCATAGGCAAGGCGACAATCAAAGTACGTATCGACATCAAATAACGTTTTAGTTCTATTGAATTTTCAGCAATCATGCCCTGACGAATTTGTTGTGCATACCAGCTAATGCGATCCGATCGTGCATGCCATTGATCAATATGTTTTTTTACTTGTTTCGGGTGAATAAAATACACAAATACATAACGTTCAACGATTAACGTCCACATCACTATTGAGGTCAATAAAATTAACCACAAGATCAAACCACCGCTTTCCAGCAGCAGTTGAATATCAAATAAATTAGTTGCTAGTGTTTCCATACTGCTCTGCATTTCGTGCAACTAATGACGCACTTTCTTCATCTAAAATTTGTACCAAACGATTACTCTTACTTGATAAAGCGCTGTGCATCAACAAGATAGGAATTGCTACTGCCAGACCCAATTCAGTAGTTACTAGCGCTTGTGAAATACCACCTGACATCAACTTAGGATCACCCGTACCAAATAAGGTGATTGACTGGAATGTTTCAATCATGCCCGATACCGTACCTAATAATCCCAGCATCGGCGCAATCGCAGCCAAAATGGCCAAGGTCACTAAACCCCGTTCAATTTTAGGAATTTCACGCAATATAGCTTCATCTAATTTCAACTGTAAGGTTTCAAAGTCGTGAGCCAGACTATCGTTATACACGGCTAAAATACGACCTAGAGGGTTTGAGGGATTCGCCTCTTTCTGTTTTTGTTGCTGGGCAACACCTCGACCAACCTGCAATAAGGTCACAAATCGTTGTATTGCAACTAACAACCCAATAAGACCTAAGCCTAGAATAATAAAACCGATCCATCCACCTTGTTCAATACGTTCTTTCAGATCAGGGGCTTGTACTAATAGTGCCATGATGGCACCACGAGTTGGGTCAACCACCGCAGCCTGTAAAGAACCATCGGTCGTACTTTCAAAATCAGAAATGACATTTCGCAAACGATCCACTGGTTGACGCCCAAGTTCAACCAAATTACCGGTTTCAGGTAAATAGCGTAAAAACTTGCCATCACTAAATGCTGAGAACACACCGATACGTGTTACTTCTCGATCTTCAACTTTACCTTCTGCCGTGATCACCGGTGATTGAAAACGTGTGACTTTGGCTGATTCGGTCATTTCTTCCTGTAACAGTAACCAGAACTCGCGTAACTCAGCAATGGTAGGCTGTTGTTTACGCTCAGCAAGCGACTTTAAAAAATCTGCTCGATGCGGTTTTTCAACAGAAATCATCGAGCTTTCTAACACGCCGCGACTGTCATTAGCCATTTGTCTAACGGTGCCAAACAACTCACCTAACGAACCTGATTTTTCTTGTAATAGTGCTTCGCGATTTGCCAAGGCTTTTTCATGATCTTGAAAGGCTTGGTTGAGTAATGCGGTTTGTTGTTCTTCAAATGCTAGTTGTGCTTTTGCTTCAGCTAACAAGCGCGCTTGATCGTCTCGCGCTGTTACAAACTCTGCTTCACGTAATTTGTTTTGTTGTTGTTCGAGCACTCGTTCACGCTTTACTTGCTCTAGCAAAGCATCGAGATCACCCGGTTTATCTGCTGCATAGCTCAGTGAGCTAGTAAAAATAAATAGCGCTAACGCTGAGATGATTGGTTTCATTGCGCGACCTCCACCGTGTTAACCGGCAACACCAGTAAATCAGGAGGTAATTGTTTGCTTGCAACCTTCAAGGCTTGATCGACAGATTGTCGATATGAATTATCTAATTGGATCCATTGATGAGATTTTTTATCCCACATGCCAACTTCTTGTCCATCCAAGGTTAAATAATACAAACTGACACGACCGATACGAAGAAAATCAACAGTTCTAGTATTATCAGCCATTGTCATTTCACCTTGATAGGCTTCTATCGTGCGACCATATTCTGTTTCAACTTGATAAGCCTCTAAAATCCGACGGTACTTTTCTGAAATAGTGACATCAGCTCGTTCCATCAATGTTTGTAATTGCACAACACGGGCATGACGTTCATCGGGTAAGAATGGAATATCAAGTTCAACAAATTGTGCCATCACATCAATCATGTTTAGCATTAGTGGCACAATGTCACGCTGCGTGCTTTCAATATTACGTAATTGCAGATCGATTGAGGTTAATTCTTTTTTCTGCGAGACCACTAATTTATCAAGCTGATCGTTGTAGGCATGAAGACTATCTGTTTGTCGTAAAAGATCACGATATTCAGCCAACATTTGTTGCGTTTCATCTGACAGCGTATCAACTTGTTGTTGCGACTTTTGCGCTGCGATATCGGTTTCAACTTGGGTCGAGATTGCTTGTTCAAGCGTATCGGCTGAGGACATAATTGGGAGCGCGAGTATCAGAAGAGCTCCTAACCAGTGTGGCTTGCCCCATATGTTTTTGTTTTGCATAACTGTTTCCATCTAATTAGGAATGACAACTGCCGTTGCACGTCGAATTCAGACAGCAATAGTAACAAGAGAAATCCCTACTGGGAACGCAAAATGTGATCAATCGTTAGATAGAAAAAAGGCCAGACATAAAGCCACGCCTTGAAATACTTTATAATGAAGAAGATAAAGGTGTGAGGGCATGTGAAACTGGTCACAACACAACACTGTAAATCATCCTTATATTCAGATAGTTACACCTTAGAGACAGCTCCTAATATGACAAGTAGGTTTATCCTAACTACTTTATTGCGGGGTTTATTTCAGGCAAAAAAAAGCCAGACTATAAAAGTCTGGCCTAACACCTTCAAAGAAGGAGAGAGAAATATTAAGTCATACAGAAGCTGAATTCTTTAAAACTTGCTGACAATAATACGGACAACAAGTTATTTAGAAATGAGCGACTTATCCCTTTAATTCGGGAATAGTTTCCTAATTCTCTCTAATCCTAGTTCTTACACACGTTAAGACGATAAGCCGTGACTAATTGCAAACCGCATTAACTCAGCTGTTTTATTAATATCGAGCTTACTTTTAATCTGGGTCAGATTATTTGCGACGGTTTTATAGCTAATGCCTAATACATCAGAAATTTCATTCATGCTTTTGCCTTCACCGACTAAGCGCAGAATTTCTAACTCACGACGTGAAAGATCACTCAAAGCACTGGTACCAGCACCAATATTAAGCATGGCTAATTGTTGAGCTGTATCCGGGCTAAGGTAGGTTTTGCCTTCTAATACTTTTTCAACCGCTTCAACTAAATGGTCAGCCGCATTATTTTTAGTGATATAGCCTCGCGCTCCAGCCTGCATAGCACGAGATGCAAATACTGGATCCTCATGCATACTGAACATCAGAACTTTAGTATTTTCTCTATTGGCTCGCATTTTACGAAGCACTTCCAACCCACCAATACCCGGCAAGGTAATATCTAACAGTACCATGTCCGGATAAAATTCTTGAAACAGTCGATAGCCTTCTTCACCTGTTTCAGCTTCAAGTACCTTCGCTGATGGAATTTGTTGTATTAACTGACGGCATCCTGCTCGAACTATAGGATGATCATCAATGACTAGAATCGTTACTGATTGCTTCATGTATTACTTTTTCCTCTAATGGAATGATAACGCGAACTTGTAAGCCTCGACCTTCTGTTGTGTCAAAGGCAATACGCCCTCGCAAAGCTGAAACACGTTCTCGCATCCCGATTAAACCGAAACCTCTTACTACATTGGAACTTAAACCTTTGCCATCATCTGTTACCGCTACTTTTAATGTTTCTTTTTCTCGGCGGACTTCCACTTTAACGTGTTTGGCTTCAGCATGTCTGACACAGTTGGTTGTACATTCTTGCACCAATCGATACACCGTAACCTGCAAGGTATCGGGTAAATCTGAAAAATCACCAACCAAATCCCATTCCCAATCGATCTCTGGTTGTCTCTCACGCCAGTTTCGTATCATATCGCGAACAGCATCAGCTAAACCAAGATCGTCCAAAGTCATTGGTCTTAAACGACTTAACATTTTACGAACTAATGATTGAATGTGATTCGTAATCGTTTTAACTGAACCAACTTTTTGTTCTACTTCAGTTAATAAATGTTCGTTTGCAATCCGCTCAATATCAGCCAAATCAACACGAATACCAAATAAACAAGGGCCTAATTCATCATGAAGTTCACGGGCCAAATCACGTCGCTCTGATTCTTGTACGGTTAACATATTCCCGGCCAAGGCATGGTTCTCTGCGATAGTTTTTTCCAAAACGCTAGCCATATGGTTAAAACGAATCTGGATCGGTGCTACCTCTTTCACGACCGAGGCTTCTACCCTCGCAGAGAAGTCACCTTTTTCTAATTTGCCTAAAGCATTTGCTAGGGTCTCTAATGGTTTAAGGCCCTGCCTTAAGGCCATATAAATAAGCCCTACAATCAAAATTAAAAAAAATGTTCCTAACCAAAACAGCACTTGCACGTCTTTCCAAACCTCAGTGACCTCATCACTCGGATCAGCTTCAACCACCAAATAACCGTAGGATTTACTACCTTTAGTAATCAAGCGCCGAAAGGCAACTGCTTCCGGTTTCATCATTCTAATAAACCAATTTGGCGCATCTGGGTTATTGATAAAATTTGAAATTTTTTCGTGACCAATCAAAGGTTGGCCATGCATATCTTCAAACCACGCCCTTATATGTCGTGTATCTTTTACACTATCCACAATCAGAGTAAGTCGTTCACCCAAGTCATTTGAAAAACGCAAGGTAGGCAGAGCATTTATCAATAAGCCCTTGGCTAATTGCGTGCTGGACTCCATTTCAGCAACCACAGCTTGACGTGCATTTTTGACCATAAAAAACCCTGCGGCAGCAAAGTTCGTCAATAAAATGATGGTAACAATTACGACTATGCGAAATTTTAAACTCATAAAAATCGGTAATCCGGCAAAGATAAGCTAGAATTATCGCATATCTTTAGATTCAACCTGTTAGGAATTAATCATGCAAACAAACCACAGCCTTTTTTCTCACGCTCAACAACATATACCTGGTGGCGTAAACTCACCAGTAAGAGCATTTAAAGGTGTCGGTGGTGACCCCGTGTTCTTCCGTGAAGGCAAAGGCGCATGGCTAACCGATGCTGAAGGCAAACGTTATATCGACTATATCGGTTCTTGGGGGCCAATGATTTTGGGACATGCCCATCCTGAAGTAATCAAAACCGTGCAAGAAGCGGTATCACATGGTCTTGGTTTTGGTGCTCCGACTGAAATCGAAATTGAAATGGCAGATACTTTATGTCGACTAGTACCATCAATGGAAATGGTACGTATGGTCAGCTCAGGCACAGAAGCAACGATGAGCGCGATTCGATTAGCGCGTGGCTATACTGGTCGTGACAAAATCGTTAAATTTGAAGGTTGTTATCATGGTCATGCAGATTCGTTATTAGTGAAAGCGGGTTCAGGTGCATTAACCTTAGGCGTGCCCTCTTCTGCCGGTGTGCCTGCTTCACTGGCTGAACATACCTTAACGCTACGTTATAACGATCTTGATTCTGTGCGTGACTGTTTTGCTGATTTAGGCGATCAAATTGCGTGCATCATCGTCGAACCTGTTGCCGGTAATATGAACTGTGTTTTACCTAGCGAAGGTTTCTTACAAGGTTTGCGTGAAATTTGTGACCAATCTGGTGCCGTCTTAATTTTTGATGAAGTAATGACTGGTTTTCGTGTTGCATTAGGTGGAGCGCAACAACACTATGGTGTAACACCTGATCTAACCACATTAGGTAAAGTTGTTGGTGGTGGCTTACCCGTAGGTGCATTTGGTGGTAAACGTGAAGTGATGGAACACATCGCACCATTAGGCCCGGTTTATCAAGCAGGCACCTTATCAGGCAACCCAATTGCTATGGCAGCAGGCTTGAGTACATTAAATTTAATTCAAACACCTAATTTTCATAAACAATTAGATCAGACAGCTAAAACATTAGTCGATGGTCTGCAACAACGTGCTGATGCTGCTGGTATTGGTTTTGCGACCAATCAAGTTGGCGGTATGTTTGGTCTATTTTTCACTCAAGAAAAAAACATCAATTTCTATGAACAAGTGGCAGAGTGCGATCAAGAACGCTTCAAAAAATTCTTCCACGGCATGTTAGATCAAGGTGTGTATTTGGCACCTTCTGCATTTGAAGCTGGTTTTGTATCAGCAGCGCATGGTGCTCATGAAATTCAAGCAACATTAGATGCCGCCGAGAAAGTATTCGCGACGCTATAGCGTCATCAGCTCAACATGCTAACGCTATTGATACGATTATTATGGCTAGCGATGTGCCTGTTAATGGCCATCGTTTGGATCGTACAACTACCTCTCAGCCCATTTGGGCTTATGTTGCCGTATGCAACCATGTTGTTATCTCTGCGAGTTTTCCACGCTACACCTAAATCCTTTCGCTATATCCACCATAGTTTTGTTATTTCAACCATCATCGTTTCTTTGATCTTTGTTATCAAATTCTTATTTTATAGCGGTGACCAAGGTGGCATTAGTGCGTTTTTCTTACTGTATGGTGTAGGCTTTGGCTATTTAATCTTTATTACCTTGTTTGCCCTATTGTTAAAACTCAATCTTCAAATGAGACAATCATGAATACACTTTATTGGCATGACTATGAAACCTTTGGCATCGATCCTCGCTATGATCGACCCTCGCAATTTGCAGGTATCCGTACCGATGAAGATCTAAACATCATTGGTCAACCACTGATGATCTATTGCAAACAAGCAAATGATAGTTTGCCCCATCCTCAAGCTTGTTTGGTCACCGGCATCACCCCTCAAGAAGTCAATGAAAAAGGCATGCCTGAAGCAGAGTTTATCAAACTGATCCACGATGAATTTTCACAACCAAACACCTGTGGGGTCGGCTATAACAGTTTACGATTTGATGATGAATTCACTCGCTACACACTTTATCGTAACTTTTATGATGCCTATGCTCGCGAATGGCAAAATGGTAATTCACGTTGGGACATCATCGACATGGCTCGTCTTACCCGTGCGTTACGCCCCGAAGGCATCAATTGGCCTGATCGTGAAGATGGCAAACCCAGTTTTAGATTAGAAGCACTTACTGCGGCTAATAACATTGAACACCAAGGTGCTCATGATGCATTGGTCGATGTGTATGCCACCATAAATCTGGCCAAACTGATTAAAACAGCACAACCCAAGCTCTATGACTTTGTTTATCAACATCGTGGTAAACATGCCGTTGCCCCCTTACTTAATATAAAAGAACGTACGCCGGTTATTCATGTTTCACGCATGTATCCAAGTGAGTATTGCGGCACCGCCTTAGTTGTGCCTATCGCCCAAGATCCAACCAATGCTAATGGCATCATTGTCTACGACCTGCGCCATGATCCAAGCGACCTAATTGATCTTGATGCAGACACATTACGCCAACGCTTATTCACACCATTCAAAGACTTGCCTGACGGTGTAAACCGACCCGCGTTAAAAACTTTACACATTAATAAATGTCCGGTTGTTGTACCTGAAAATACACTTAATGATGCTGCCGCTGAACGTTTACAAATAGATCGTGCACAGCATTACAAACACTTACAGCAACTTAATGCTGCAGGCGATTTAACCCAAAAAATCAACGAAATATTCACCAAACCAGATTATGAAGACAGTGATGATCCTGATGCTAGTCTTTATGGTGGCGGTTTTTTCAGTGCTAACGATAAACGCAAAATGGAATTAATTCGTACCGCCGATGCTGATGCACTGCGTGTCTTAAAAGTGCCGTTTGAAGATCCTCGTCTACCTGAAATGTTATTTCGTTATCGTGCCCGTAACTGGCCTGAAAGTTTAACGACTGATGAACAAGAGCAATGGCTACAATACCGGCAGCAACGTTTAACCGATGAATCTAATAACAAGATACTGACTTTGCCTAAGTTTTTTGAAGCGATTGACGCATGCCGAGAGACTGAACTGACAGAAAATCAGAACAGGGTTTTAGATAAATTGGAAGAGTATGGGCGTGAACTCAAAACAAATTTAATTTAATTTAATTTAATAATAAAGCATATCAACAACATACTGTTATATGTGCGCCATCTGCAAGCAATATAGGGAAACTTTATGACCGATTACTTTGGTTCTTGCCTGTGTGGCACCGCGAAATTTGAAGTGCAAGGGGACTTCGAGAGCTTTTACTTGTGTCATTGCCAGCACTGCCAAAAAGATACAGGTTCAGCTCATGCAGCAAATCTATTCTCACGTTCAGCTAAATTGATCTGGCAGTCGGGTGCAGATGCTCTGACTTCCTTTACGCTTCCAGGCACTCGTCATAGCAAGAGCTTTTGTAAATTTTGTGGTTCGGCATTGCCAAGCACTCAGATCGCCGGTTTGCTCGTCGTTCCCGCAGGGTGTTTGGACACCGAAATCTCTATGTTACCAACTGCGCACATCTTCTCATCTAACAAAGCTGCTTGGGATCGGGAGTTAGGTGACGTGCCAAAATTCGAGCGTCTGCCAGAGTGAGCTACTGTCACATAACAAGTGGCTGTTGGCGGACGCGCTCCGGCACGCCGCAAAGCCAAGCGTTAGGCCATACGGAGAAATAGAGATATGAGATCATTTCTAACAATATTGATCACAATTTTTACTGTGCAATGCTTTGCCTCAAATTGGGAGGAAAGTTCTGAAATTAATGGGCTATTTAACAATGCGGGTGTAACAGGAACATTCGTTCTGTATGACGCTAGCTCCGGAAATTTTATAGGATATGATCAGAAGAGATCTAAAGAACGGTTTGTTCCTGCGTCTACGTTCAAAATCCCAAACAGTATGATTGGTCTATCCGTAGGTGCGGTGAAGAGTGTTGATGATGTTCTCCCCTATGGTGGGCAGGATCAGCCCTTTGATGTATGGGAAAAAGATATGGGACTACGTGAAGCAATTGCCATCTCCAATGTTCCGATCTATCAGGAGTTAGCTCGTCGCATTGGCTTAGAGCGAATGCAAGAATATGTCACTAACATCGGGTACGGAAATGAAGATATCGGCGCGTCGGTAGATACTTTCTGGCTAGAGGGGCCGCTCAAAATTAGCGCAGAAGAACAAGCTGTTTTCTTAGCCAATCTGGCTCAGGGAAAACTCCCAATATCTGATGACATTCAAAAGAGTGTCCGAAATATTGTGCTGCTAGAACAAGGAGAGAGTTGGCAATTATATGGGAAAACTGGCTGGGAAAACGCACCAGAGCCTGGTATCGGCTGGTGGGTTGGCTGGGTAATAAAAGATGATCATGTGTATTCCTTTGCCTTAAATCTCGATATTAAGAAAGCATCTGATGCAAAGAAACGTGTGGAGCTCGGTAAAGCGAGCCTCAAAGCTCTGGGTGTAATATGAGCTAGTTGGGCCTAACTCCAGACATATTTCAAATATTTGACCACCTCTAAGGGTAAAAAACTAGACTTTCAAAGCGCGCTTTATATACTTCTCTAACTTATGCGGTTTTGTAATCGGTGCAAAACGATAAAGTGGCTCACCATTACGACCAATTAAGAACTTAGTAAAATTCCACTTAATTTTGTTACCTAATACACCCGGCAAGGCATTACGTAAATAAGTAAACATCGGGTGACTGTTGAGCCCATTGACCTCAACTTTTTCAGTGATTAGAAAATCAACACCATAGTTGATTAAACAGCCTTCAGAAATAACCTTGGCATCACCCGGTTCCTGCTGACCAAACTGATTACAAGGCGCACCAATAATAACGAGTCCTTTATCAGCATATTGCTCATGTAAAAGCTGTAAACCTTCATACTGGGGCGTGAAACCACATTGGCTCGCAGTGTTAACCACTAAGATAACTTTGCCTTTAAATGCAGATAAGTCGATATCTTCACCAGTCAGACTCTTGATCGCAAAATCGTAAATTTGGGTCATAGCACTATTCCTTGTCGCGACTGAAACTAGAGTATGTCGCATACACTTTAATTATGGAAGTTGATTTTAAGCTATGGTGTTGACTGAATTAAGCTAAAATAGTTCGATGAAATCAAGCACACCGATCATTCTCAGCACACTTAATGCCCGTTATATGCATACTGCATTTGGTTTGCGTTATCTCTATGCCAACCTCGGCAACTTACAGCAACACGCCAAAATCATTGAATTTACCATTCAAGAATTACCGATCAATATTGCTGAACGTTTATTGTCAGAACAACCCCAAATTATTGGTTTTAGTGTTTATATTTGGAATGTTGCCGAAGTTACAAAAACGGTGGCGATGATTAAACAAATTGCGCCTGACGTTCACATCATTTTAGGTGGCCCTGAAGTAAGTCATTTTCCAGATGTGCCTGCTGTCGCAGAGTTAGCCGATTATGTTATTGCTGGACAAGGTGAAGCAACGTTGCCTGAATTGTGTCAACAGCTTCTAGCTGGCAATGCACCAGAACAAAAATTTATTGAAGCTAAACCTTTGCCACTTGATCAGCTGGTTTTGCCTTATCGCTATTACGATGATGACGATATTCGTAATCGTCTGATTTATGTCGAAGCATCACGTGGTTGCCCGTTTAAGTGTGAATTTTGTTTGTCAGCTTTGGATAAAACAGCAACAGCATTTCCGTTAGAACCGTTCTTAGCTGAAATGAATACGCTACTTGAACGTGGTGTGCGTAATTTTAAATTTATCGATCGTACCTTTAATTTGAAAATTGCTACTAGCATTCACATATTAGAATTCTTTTTAGAACGAATGACCGATGATTTGTATCTTCACTTTGAAGTAGTGCCGGATCATCTTCCTGATAAATTAAAAGACGTTTTACAACGTTTTCCTGCTAATAGTTTGCAGTTTGAAATCGGTGTTCAAACCTTTGATCCTGACATTCAGAACTTAATTAGCCGCAAACAAAATAACGAAAAAACCAAAGAGAATATTATCTGGTTACGCCAAAATACGGGGGCTCACTTACATACTGATCTGATCTTTGGTCTGCCAAGTGACACCCTTGAAAATTTTGCAGATAGCTTTGATCAATTAGTTGCACTTAATCCGCATGAAATTCAGTTAGGTATTTTAAAACGCTTACGTGGTGCACCGATCAACCGCCATACTGATGCGTTTGAACTACG
Organism: Methylophagaceae bacterium; assembly: GCA_041600795.1. GTDB lineage: Bacteria > Pseudomonadota > Gammaproteobacteria > Nitrosococcales > Methylophagaceae. The sequence continues at coordinate 13,145 of JBFIJJ010000062.1, forward strand.
TTATAACCCCGAAGCACCCTACAATATCTTAACCAATAAAGATGTGGGCTTCTCAGAGATGCAACGGGTTAATCGTTTTGCTCGTTATTGGGATATGATTGGCAACTCGGGGCGTTTTGCTAACACCTTGCCGTTAATTCTTGCTGATAAACCGTTTGAACGCTT
>JBFIJJ010000063.1:0-13303 GCA_041600795.1 Methylophagaceae bacterium
CAACTACGCCAATGGCTCATGGTGAACGCCTCTATCGTCAGTAATTAACTTTAATAGATATCAGCAAGTTCAGTGCCACAGGTTAAGTGTTTGAAACTAAATAAGTTTGAGTGATATTAGATTGTCGTAAACCTTACAATTTATAACAATAGTAATAACAATTTCTTGCTGAAAGAAGAAAAATCGAGTCATTGGGAACGCATTGTAAAACAGTAAATACAGATTAATTTTAGAAAAAAACAACTAAAATTTAGTAGCTAAGCCACGACTAAAATCTGAGTGTATATTCAGCCTCGGTGAAACATAATTATTTGCCCATCACACTGTTTTATAGACAGTTATATCTGAAAATTTCCAATATCGTATAAGGTGAAACTGGCATCTAAGGATAAGTTGAAACGAACAACATAGTGCCCTTCATAAAGTGTGTCGTCCTCGATATTTGGTGTGTTTGGTATTGATTTTGCTGATAAGTGATTTTAACTATGGAGTTGAGCCTATGACGAAGTCATCATTTGTTGGTGGCAGGGAAGTGAGTTTTGGCAGTGACGAAGAAATCATATCAACAACGGATCTGGATGGCCGCATAACAAGTTATAACGATTTATTTAAAATGATAAGTGGTTATGATGATGACGAAATGATGGGTAAAAACCATAATTTGATTCGTCATCCTGATATGCCGAAATTGGCATTCAAAGATTTATGGGCACACATGAAAGCCAATAAACATTGGATGGGGATCGTTAAAAATAAAACGAAAACAGGTGATTATTATTGGGTTGATGCCTATATCACGCCGACCATTGAAGATGGCTCGATTGTCGGATATGAATCTGTTCGAGCAAAACCATCTGCTGAAAGAGTGGAACGTGCCAAACTTGTGTATGCACAACTCAATAAAGGTAAAAAGCCAGTCATAGGTAACGTGATGGAACGCTTGTCTATTAAAAAGCGTGGTGGGTTTGCAACAGCGATGTCTGTTATCACAGCAATTATCACGCAATACCTTACGCCCGATCTATTTCCTTTAATGTCACAACTAAGCGCCGTTTTATCAGGTTTATTGATCTATTTTATATTGTCTTCTTGGACTTTTTTACCATTAACAATGGCCTTGGCAAAGGTACACAGAGATGTCAATAACCCACTGATGGCATTGATTTATACCGGACGCGATGACGAAATTGGTCAACTCATGTTATCTGCTGAGATGCTCAAAGGACGTTTACGTACGATTTTAAGTCGTATTAAAGATTCAGTGACTCGTATTGAAGAAGATGCTGAACGGAGTGAGCAATCTAATCAGCACATTAATTCATCAATTAGAAATCAAATTAACGAGACAGATTTAGTCGCTTCGGCTATGACGGAAATGACCTGTACAGTTCAAGAGGTGGCCAATCATGCTTCATTAGCAGCACAAAAAGCATCCGACGCAGATAAGCATTCACAGTTAGGCGTGGTTCATGCTTCTGGTGCAGCACAAGGCTTAGAGGAAATTTCACTTGCTTTTGAAAATGTAGCAAACGTTGTAACACGCTTAGAAGGTGATACTAAAAATATTGGTGCGGTATTAGATGTTATCAAAAACGTTGCTGAGCAAACTAATTTGTTGGCATTAAATGCAGCAATAGAAGCTGCAAGAGCAGGCGAACATGGCCGAGGCTTTGCAGTGGTCGCTGATGAAGTTAGAAATTTAGCAGCTCAAACCCAAAATTCTGCTACTGAAATTAACGCTTTAATAGATAAGCTTAATGCAGCAGTTAATGAGGCTGTAACAGTGATGCATAACAGTAAAGAGGCATCGAGTAGTAGTACTGAAAAAGTATTTGAAGCGATCAATATTCTCAATCATATCGCGACAGTAGTTGGTGAAATGAATGATGTAAATATGCTGATAGCGACTTCTGTTGAGCAACAAAGTGCAGTAAGTGAAGATATTAACAAGAATATTTCTCAGATCAGTATTGGTGCTGAAACGGTGATGGGTATCGTTGATACAGCTACAAGTGCAGCTGCGCGTTCATTGGCTATGCAATCAGTTAAGTTGAAAAACATGATTGATCGTTTTAAAGCTGCCTAGTGTGACTAATCTGTGTGTGAGCAATGGAGCAGTATGGACGTTTGAACAGGAAGGGGTATGTTCACATTAAGACTCAGTCAGTCTAACCACCAGGATGTATGACTGAATCTTAATGTGTTCATAGCAGAAACTATACGCGTAATAACGCTTTCACTAATCTTTCTGAAAGTTGATCTTCAGTGAATTGTGGTTCATTTGGTGGATATAGTGAATCTTCATGAAGCTCAAATCCATGATCTTTTGCTACAGCAAACAGCTCCTTCATTTTTTGGCACGCTTTTAACTGCTCAGCCAATACAGGGTCTGCTTTTGCTTTTTCTGAAAATTCTTTAATTACTGCAACTGACATGTGATTAATCCTCTTAATTAGGGTTGTACAAACTAACTACATAGGCCAAATAGCAAATTCCGAACCAATTCAATTACAACAGTGTTATTAACTGTTTTTAAAACGTAATAATGTATTGATAATTAAAGATATATCTATATCGTGGCGACATAAAAAGGTGTCACTCAACCATAAAAATCGTAGTCATAGACACACGATAGTTTGTTAGGAATAAAACAAATTATAAGTAACCTTACAAAAATGATGGTTTTTGTTTCTATGTCGTAATTTCAGTCTGTTTTGAACTTGTTAAGATGAGCAACAAGGGCGCTATCCATAGTTTTAACATGTAGATCAAACCAAGCAGGTAGGCTATCTGTCACAAATGAACGGCCAAATTGAATAAGACCTTTATCAACACGCCGTTTAAATTGCTTAAATTCATTAAGTACTCTTTGGTGTTCACCTTTATGTTCAGTGGTCGCAGGAAAATGGCTACTATCCATTAATTGGTTTTCGCGATCAAAATGTGTTTGAGTATGTGCCATTAACGCACTAAACAATGTTTTAAAGTCAGCATTGTTGGCATCATTCAGTTGATTAACAAGATCAACAAATTGAGCATGCTCATTATCTAGTGCTGGATAGGCCAGATTAAATACAGTTGATTGATCGATTAAGCTCATATTGATTTTCCACCATAAATTAGAAAGTTAATTCATAGTAAGCAGTCTCTATGCCAGAGCTTTAGCTAGTGGAAATAGTAGGCTATACCTGAGCTTAGGCTATGACCAATGGTTTTGATCTGTGAGTTTGTAGCTAACACATCAAATGGTATTTTTAAGATTGTCGTATTTGCTACAAAATCAACTTTTCACAGCAATAACACACGATGCGATTGATAATCATAAAGCCATTAAATTGCTCGTAACATAATGATAGATATGGTTTTTAAAGTTTACGATTAACAATTTTTCAAAAATATTTCTAGATGGCAAGCGTCTTGCAATTCACCTGATGAAACCAACTTTTTTGAGGTGATTATCATGACTTTATCTATCGGCGCATGTTTACCTGATATTGAATTAGACGCAAGTTCATTCTGCAAAGCATTAACAGGTGTTGCAATTGACCTTGCTCAATTCAGACAACATCCACTTCAACTCAATAAGCCCAATATAAGCTTATATTTTCTAATGCCAGGCCGTGAAGAAAAGCCTGAGTTTGAAGGTATGCGCTTTCATTCATTTGATGCAGCATCGAATACGCTGAAAATCGAATCTGCCGTGCCCAAACAAATGATTCAATCCACACATGCAAAACATTATGTCGTAGCAGCAATGCAAGATGCGATTGATGGTGCTTATGATTTTTTTGAAGCACAAAAAGTTAAATTTGAACGTGACGATTATCTACAGTTAATCGACATCATGAGTACTAAACACAATGTAGCCCAAGCGGTTCATTAAATATCACTTAGGAGAACGTAAATGTTACTTGATACATACAGTAGCAAAGGCTTGTTATCTATTACTTCGGTATTAGGTGCAACATCAACCAGCGATTTGTTTGCATTTCGCGGTGACTTGATTTTGAAAGAAGGTGAGATGCGTGCTGGTTCTGAAAGAGCACAAGATCGTAAACCACCTGAGTTCTTAATTCATCAAGCAGCGATCTTAACAAGCACTGATAAGTTGTTATTTGTAAGTGGTTTACTCTATGAATTAAGTACCTTGTCACTATTTGTTGATAAGTTTAAAGATGATTTAACGGCTGACACACTTGTGTTGTTATACGTTGAAAACATCAGCGAAAAAATGGTCGTTGAGATTGAAGGCTTTAAATTCCAGTTACTACCTTATGTAGAAGGCATGGTATGGAATGAAATGTTAGAAGAACTCTATGTTGAAAAGAGTGATCTCAAAGGTCAGTCAGCTGAAGACAAAGTTGTTGTGGCTTATGACGCTGCAAAAGACTACGCAATTAAAGCCGATACGTTGAGCTTTGATGATGCTTTGGAAAAAACATTTGTAGTAGAAAAAAATCTGGCGGTAGGCCCGGTTTAATTATTGCTGATACCAACGAGGCTGTTATGGCAAAGTTTCAAACAATTACAGTGCCTGATATGCAAACAATGTTGCAGGATGACTCAGTAATGCTACTTGATTGTCGAAAACTGCAGGACTATCAAGCAGGACATATCGATAATGCGATGTTTGTGCATGAAGGCTTGAAAGAATCATTGCTAAAGAAAGCTGACAAAACAAAAAAATTGGTCATTTATTGCTACCACGGTCATTCAAGCGAACATTTAGCTGAAATGTTCGCCGACTTTGGCTATAAAAATGTATTCAGTCTACAAGGTGGATATGAACAGTGGCAGCAACAAACTACTGCACAATAGTGTTCGATTTTATTGGTGCTGATATCAAAATTGGATGCGTTTGATATGAATTATGCGGTAAGTCAGTGGTATCACGAGCATGGCTTTGATTTATCGGATTTGAATAAAGCCAATTCAGACAATGAATATGCCGTGATCTTAGCCAGTAGACAGGCTAGAGAAGATGTTTTACAACATCTAATTGAGCAGGATGTTGATATCAATATCCTCGATCACTATGGCAATAATGCATTATGGGCTGCCTGCTATGCCTTTAGTGAAACATGCTGTCGATTGCTGATTGCTAATGGTTGTTCAATCGACCATCAGAACGTAACGGGCAATACTGCTCTGGGTTATGTCGCATCAAGTGGCAAAGATAGCATCGTTAAATTATTACTAGCGTTGGGTGCAAATCCAACATTGCAAAATCAAGATGATATGACTGCGATTGATTTAGCGACATCGCTTGTATCACTGAAATTATTGCGTACTGCAACGAGGGCATAAGCAATAAATGTTATCCCTTTAACCCTTGAATAAGAGGTTTATTTTATGGAACAGTTAGATCGTGACCTAGCCTTACGTATAGCACTTGCTTCTCGTATTTTACCCGGTGTCGCCGTTGGCGATTTGGTCAGCATATTACACGAACGTGTTGGTGCTCCGTTAGATGACGAAAAACTCAAATCGGTGACAGTGACTAATTTGAAAACAGGCATAGGTAGTCACGATGGTGAAGAGGATGGCGAAGATATCGGTATTGGTCTTGAAAACATCAAATTAGCCGTGCGTTATCTTTGGGGAGAAGAGGCTGAAGATGAACATATTCCAGAAATTCAACTGTATAAAGAAGGCGATATTCCAAACTCAATACGTGTTGCTATTTCCTCAAATAGTGGCGCTACGTTAAATGGGCATTTTGGTTCATGCCTGCGTTATTTAATTTATCAATTATCAAAAGATGACATGCGTTTGATTGATATTCGTTCTACAATTGATGCCGATGACTCAGATGATCGTAATCTATTTAGAGTAAATTTGATTAAAGATTGTCATGTTGTCTTTGTGCAATCAATTGGTGGTCCTGCTGCCGCGAAAGTAGTGCGAGCAGATATTTATCCGATAAAAGTACCTGATGTAATTGAAGCCATAGATCAGCTTAAAGCGTTTCAAAAGGTATTTGATTCACCACCACCATGGTTTGCCAAAATATTAGGTGTTTCACCTGAAGAACGTAAACGCTTTCACTACGAAGAAGCATAACAAGGAACAACAATGAGCGATTTTCAAAGTCAATTTATTAATCCTTATGCGGCCGGCGGTCTGGTACCAATGGTTATCGAACAAACGTCACGCGGTGAACGTTCGTTTGATATCTATTCACGCTTACTTAAAGAACGTGTGATTTTTCTGGTTGGCCAAGTCGAAGACTATATGGCGAATTTAGTGGTGGCTCAATTATTGTTTTTGGAGTCTGAAAACCCAGATAAAGATATTCATCTCTATATCAATTCACCGGGTGGTTCAGTCACCGCTGGTATGGCGATTTATGACACCATGCAATTTATAAAACCCGATGTCAGTACCATGTGTATTGGTCAGGCTGCCAGTATGGGGTCATTGTTATTGACTGCTGGTGCCAAAGGTAAACGTTATAGTTTGCCTAACTCACGCGTAATGATTCATCAACCCTTAGGCGGCTTTCAAGGTCAGGCATCGGATATTGCGATTCATGCTCAAGAAATTCTCAGTATTCGTGAAAAGCTCAATCATATTCTTGCAAGCCACACTGGACAAAGTGTAGAAACGATTAAACAAGATACCGATCGTGACAACTTCTTAACATCGTATGATGCTGTTGAATATGGGCTGATTGATAAAGTGATTGAAAATCGTGCTGTGCCTGAGCTTGAGTCATAAGTTGGCAATAGCTGTAATATTGTAGTCTGTGTGGCCTCTATTTTAGAGTGAGAACCTTATGGCATATTCAGTCAGACATGCAAGACGGGATGACATTCCAGCATTAGTTACGTTGCTGCAAGAGTTGTTTAGTATCGAACACGATTTTAACTGCGATCCAAGTAAACAAACTAAGGCCTTACAACTGTTGTTATCTGATAACCGATGTTGTGTGTTTGTGGCCTTAGAACAATCAAAAGTGATAGGCATGTGCAGTTTACAGGTTGTGATCTCAACAGCAGAAGGTGGTTATGTCGGTCTGATTGAAGATGTTGTTGTTGCCACTGATTATCGAGGACAAGGCATTGGTAAACAATTATTGTCATCGATGGAAAAGTGGGCTGAACACCGCGGTTTATTAAGATTACAGTTACTGGCAGATAGTGATAATCAAAGCGCACTTGAGTTTTATAAAGCTGTTGAGTGGTCTAACACCCATCTAATAGCACTACGAAAATACCTGCCAAACACAGATAAGATTCACGCTATTTTTTAGGTTGCGATGCCGTTCTTTCACTGACACTAAACTAAGAGCTTTGGCGTAATTCACCACCGTCATCAGAACTACATGCTGCAACTTGGTTTCGACCTGCCGATTTAGCTTTGTATAGATTTTTATCAGCACATTTGAGCCAGTTATTTATGTCATCTTCTGGTTGTAGTTCTGCAATACCCACACTAATAGTCACAGCTTGCTCCGACAGCAATGGCAGTAATGCTATTTCTTTACGCATATTTTCTGCAACACGATGCGCTGTTGTGCCATTAGTATCATTCAATAAGATTATGAATTCCTCACCACCGATACGGAAAACTGTATCTGCACCACGAACACGTTGTTGAAAATAGTCTCCTAAGTCTCTGAGCACATTATCACCAATAAAGTGACCCAAGGTGTCATTGATGGTTTTAAAATGATCGATATCTAACATAAGTAGCGTCATGGGCGTACCTTTGCGACGACTTTGTTCAATTGCTCTATCAAGCGTGTTTTGTAATAGAGAGCGATTAAACAATCCTGTGAGCGAATCTGTAACAGCGATGGTTTCTAACTTACTTTGTTGTTTTGAAATAAATGTAATGAAAATGCCAGCAAAAATACTCGTCATAAGCAGTGTGGCTGCAAAACGTGTGGCAAGAACTGTATCCACAGAAATCCATGCTTGCGGTACTACAATAGCGAGTAAGAGTGTATTTGCTATCCATGCATACCTTCCAGGTAGCATGAAATAAAATGAAAGGGCAGCAGGGTAGCTCCAGAGCATACCTTCTATGCCAAGCTCACGAAATATCAGGATGAGCGACATGATGATGCAGGGAACTAGTCCATAGAGTATTAACAGAGGCTGGTAGTGTTTATAGATGCAGTTCCATGTGTTTAGTGCAGATATGATGACAATCGCAAAGGAGCTAAGCCCAAGTAATACGCGACCTTCAATAAAATGGATAATACTAAAAGGGGTTAGAAGTATCACGGCAACCGCGCTGATAATTAGTGCGGTCTTCATTAAGAATATGGGTGACGTGTTCGCCCCATTAGTTTCCATATTCTTCATAAGCTTCCTTATTTAGCTTCTGAATGTTGAGTTAACTACTCTGGAATTAACAATATCACACCACTTATGAAAATTCTTTAATCTTTTAGAGAGTCTAAATTGCTGTCCTACCTTGTAGGATAATCTTTACTTTATAGTCTAATTTTATATTTATACAAGCCATAAATTTACCTGTGATGGCGTATTGCAAAAGAAAATTTGGTGGGTTTACTCACATCTGGTGTTGATTTTGTCTGTTATCTAACAGGATCAAAATAAATAATATCTTTATAAAACATAAAGATAGATGTTAATCATCAATGGCACTCATTTTGCTCCTGCACTGTTATTAGCATTGCAGGATTGTTATGAAACTTTTTCTAGATTGGTCTTCGTATAAAGATGCAGGTATGGGTGATGCCTATGCTGACATTCCAAAGCAGGGCGGTGATTATGCCAAAGCTGTTGCTATCTGTATTGGTAGTCGTGCCTGTGAGCAAAAAGATCGCGGTGTAATGTGTCCCAGTTTCCGGGTGACGGATAAGGTTGAATTATCAACTGGTGGGCGCGTTAAATTATTAAAAGCTGCATTAAATGGTGACTTAGGGCAAAAGCCGTTTAACAATCCTGAGGTAGCACAGGCAATGGATCTCTGTGTGAGTTGCAAAGGCTGTAAACGCGAATGTGAGAATGAAGTTGATATGGCATTGATCAAAGCTGAGTTCTTGGCTCAACGCTATCAATATGAAGCCATGCCATGGCGTAACCGTTTATTTGCCAATATCCCCAAAGTATTACGAATAGTACCATTGGTCGGTTCACTAATTCGAATGCGAAATAAATCAAAATTATTACGAGATTATGGTGAAAGATGGTTGGGAATCACAGCCAAAGCACACCTACCTGAACCAGCTAAACACGCTTTTAAAGTGAGTGAAGTCACTGATGTCGACACGTCGGCATTATCAGTCCCTGATGTCGTGTTATTTGTTGACACCTTTACCCGCTATTTCACACCTGAAGTTGCCGATGCCGCTATCTCAGTGTTAACCGCAGCAGGCTACAGGGTTCAGGTATTAGACACTCATGACAAAACTGATAACAAACCGTTGTGTTGTGGTCGTAGTTATTTAGCCAACGGCATGATTGCTGAGGCACAACATGAAGCAAAACGATTATTTGATGCGGTCGAACCTTATCTTGACTTAGGGTGTTGGATTGTTGGGCTTGAACCATCGTGCATATTAAGTTTGCGTGACGAGCATTTAAAACTGCATTTGGGCGAGCAAAGTCAGGCTTTAGCCAAACGCGTGTTGTTATTTGAAGAGTTCATTGCGCGTGAGCTCACTGCTAATCGCTGGCAACTTGATTTCAAACCACTGAAAAATTCACAGGTATTAGTTCACGGTCATTGTCACCAGAAAGCCGTTGGTGCAATCAAATCGATGCGAAAAGTGTTGCGACTTATTCCTGATATTAAGGCTGAGCAGATTGAATCTTCATGTTGTGGCATGGCAGGTCAATTTGGACTTGAAGCGGAACATGCTGACATGTCAGTGAAAATGGCTGAACAAGGTCTTTATCCAGCAATAGAAGCAGCACCAGAAGCAACCGTTGTTGCCAATGGTTTTTCATGTCAGCAACAAATTATCAATGGTGGTTTTAATAAACCACTACATGTTGCAGAAGTTCTCTTTCAAGCACTTGATAGGGGTGATAAATTATGAAAACACGCGCATGGTATAACAATTGGAGTCAATGTCCTGAACGGTTTTATCAGCATGTGACACCAACACCGTTAGAGTCAGCCTATTTTATACATTGCAATAAACAAGCAGCTCAATCCCTGGGTTTGTATGTTGATGATGTTATCAATCAAACAACACTGGCTTGTTTTAATGGTGAAAAATTATTCCCTCAACTGCAGCCTATTGCTACAGCCTATGCTGGACATCAATTTGGGATCTATACCTCAACATTAGGTGATGGTCGTGCCATTTTGCTGGGTCAATTAGAAACATCCACTGGCAAACTCTATGATTTGCAGGTGAAAGGCGCTGGATTAACGCCATATTCTCGAACTATGAATGGGCGTTATCCTTTAGCCGATGCCATTCGTGAATATTTGGCAAGTGCAGCGTTAAAGGCGCTTGGCGTTCCTAGCACTATGGGACTTTGCCTTATTGGCAGCAAAACTAAACTTGATCAAGAAGGTACTACAGCAGCGTTATTAGTCAGAGTTGCATCAACACATATTCGCTTTGGGCACTTTGAATATTATTATCACCGCGATGATATTGATGGCTTAACAAGACTGTTTAACGTTGTGGTTGATCAATATTTTCCTGAGCTATTAAAAGAAGCCGTTCGCCATCGACCATTATTGTTGTTAGAAAAAGTAATTGTTCGCACAGCGAAGCTTATTGCTCATTGGCAAAGTCTGGGTTTCACACATGGCGTCATGAATACTGACAATATGGCAATTAGTGGCGATACCTTAGATTTAGGGCCATTTGGGTTTATGACAAATTATGACCCCAAGTTTTCGCCCAATAGTTCTGATGAATTCAATCGCTATCAGTTTGACCAACAAGCTGACATTGGCCGTTGGAATTGTTTGGCATTAGCTCAAGCCTTAACACCTTTGCTACCTAGACCGGTTGTGCCTGCACATCTATTACGTCTGTTTAGACAAACCTATCAACAGCATTATTTAGAGTTGATGCGAGCTAAGTTAGGTTTACAACAAAACGAGAGCCATGATGCTGAATTGATTTCAGGCTTGATAGCCACCATGACTCAAACCGAGTGTGACTATAGTAATTTCTTTATTGATTTATCTCAGTATTCAACCGAAAACAGTGGTGATAATCAGACCTTATTTGAACCAGGTCAACATCGACCATTGCTTGAAAATTGGTTGCAACGCTATCGCGTTCGCTTGGGTCGTGAATCACGATCTGAGTTACAACGCCACGCTGCGATGAAAGCAACTAATCCTCACACTATCTTACGACAAGATATGTTGAATTCAGTTATTACAGCAGCCAATAAAGGTGATTTTTCAGAACTGCTTAGTGTGATGCATCAACTGCAAAACCCATATCAATACCACGAAATCGAGGTTGATGATCGGTCGCGTCAAGCGGTAGCAGTAGGTTCAGCATAGTTAACACGCTTTTTCAAAGATTAAACGAATTTTGGATATAGAGGACTAAGCAATGAAATTGCAAATTGAAAAAAGCTATGTTGATGCCATGTTGACAGCGTTTCCAGCATTAACGCACCTTAAAGATCAATTACGCTTTGGCAATAAAGCCGAAGTGTTATTTACCCATTTATCCAATGAGCAATTAGGCTTCTTACATACCTTGTATCAGGAGTCTGGTTCTGCCATGACCAATCAGGCGGCATTGGTTAAAACCTTGCAGCAATCACGTAATGATGACGACATCAAATATTCCCAAGACGATCTTGAACAACTGGTTCCAGCAATTGCTCAATATTTGATTAAAGATGCACTAAGAGGTTGGTTGTTTCATATTGATGCCTCTGGTTCAACCATGCCTTATTTGATTACACGTCTTGATTACACACCACCGGGTGAAGAAGATGCAGGACGTATTTTAATTGAACTGAAAGCCAATACTAAAGGCAAGATTGCGATTGAAAATCTGATTATAAGAACAAAAGATATTAGTAATAATTCAATTAGCGAAATATTTTTGATGAAGGGCTACATCAAGGAAACACCTGAACTGATGGCGGCTTACGATGAATCAGTCGGCCGATACTTTGATTGGCGAGCACGTTATGGCGAACAGTTTTCAGCAAGTGGTACCGGTATTTATACTGATGATCCGGCTGCGACACATCGTAGCAGTGATTGGACACGTAAAAACAATGTCGTGTTGTCTTCTGGTGGTGGTGAAGCACGATTGGTCAATGATGAAGATATATTGAGTGATCGCGTATTAACCCTTGATGCTTCTGGTGATATTTTGGGTAGTTTTTTACGCCGTGCCGGCAAAAGTGCCCGATACGATATCAATGTAGAAAAACAAGCCGAACAATCGAAAGCCGATATTCCTAAAGGCTTATTCACTGAGTTGCCTGTACATGGCTATATCTTAATGTTTCATCTGGAATTGCATCATCACGTCTGGGTGCATGTTGATACGATGAAGCCTTATCACTATCAACCAGAGTTAAAAGACAAACTGGTATTACCGGCTGAACAAATAGATTTAATCGACATTCTGACCGCTGAGATGGATGTGTTGATGGATGACATTGTTGCGGGTAAATCAGGTGGCACCACTGTGTTATGTGCTGGCCCGGCCGGGGTAGGTAAAACGCTGACGGCAGAAGTCTATTCAGAAATTATCAAGCGGCCACTTTATCGTGTGCATTCAGGACAACTCGGTTTGAATGTGGCCGAAATGGAAAAAACATTAAAAGAAACCTTAATACGAGCTCAACGTTGGGGCGCAGTAATGTTGATTGATGAGGCCGATGTCTATATCCGTCGGCGTAGTGATAGTTTGTCATCCAATGCGGTTGTGGGTGTATTTTTACGTGTGCTCGAATACTTTAATGGCCTGTTGTTTTTAACAACAAACCGTATTGATGATATTGATGAAGCCATCATTTCACGTTGTATTGCCATGATTAATTATCATCCACCACAACGTGATGACAGAATGAAAATCTGGCAAGTGATGACAGATCAATTTGGCCTTAATGTTGAACCGACGCTTATTCCTGAGCTTGCTGATATTTTCCCGAATGCTACCGGTCGTGAAATTAAAGGTTTAACCAAACTTGCAGCAAAGTTTTGTCTACAAAAAAACTTAGATCCAACGCTAGATGTGTTTAAGCGTTGTGCGGTGTTCAGAGGCATGGATTCATAATGAAACAGCATGTTGCAACATGGCTAGGGCGGCATACATTATCAGCACAACAGATAGATTGTGTGGTTGCTGTGATGCTCAAAATACTCGATGGCA
>JBFIJJ010000064.1:0-13299 GCA_041600795.1 Methylophagaceae bacterium
ATGTAGTTATGAAGATTTAGAAACTACGGACTTAATCGTTATCGAAGGATCGAATACAGCATGGTGTCATCCAGTTGTATTCCAACGTATTAATCAAGCAAGAAAAAATAATCCAGCCCTCAAAATTGTCGTTATCGACCCGCGAAAAACAGCGACCTGTGATATTGCGGATCTGCATCTGCCATTGAAGTCAGGAACTGATACGGCCTTATTTGGCGGCTTATTACAATATTTATCACAACATAACGCCATTGATAATGACTATGTCAGCAATTATACCGAGGGCTTATCTGAGGCACTGCTAGCATCACAAGAGCTTGCTTCACTTGAACACGTGGCTCAAAAATGTGGTTTGGCTGTAGAGGATATTGCAGCATTTTATGAGTTATTTGCTAATACTGAGAAAGTTGTCACCTTGTATTCTCAAGGCGTGAATCAGTCTTCATCCGGTACCGATAATTCAAATAGTATTATCAACTGCCATTTAGCGACTGGCCGCATTGGTAAACCAGCAATGGGACCATTTTCAATTACGGGCCAACCTAATGCTATGGGTGGACGTGAGGTAGGGGGCCTTGCTAATCAACTTGCTGCACATATGGATATTGATAATCCTCAGCACCATGATTTAGTCTCTCGCTTTTGGCAAACAGATCGTTTAGCTACGAAAAATGGTGCTAAAGCGGTTGATATGTTCAACGATGTTGCCAGTGGCAAAATTAAAGCGATTTGGGTTATGGCAACCAATCCAGCGGTGAGCTTACCGGATGCAAATAAAGTACGTGATGCCTTAAAGTCATGTGAGCTTGTTGTTGTATCAGATTGTGAATTAAACACGGATACAACACAGTTTGCAGACGTATTGTTGCCAGCCGTAGGCTGGGGTGAGAAAGACGGCACGGTCACTAATTCTGAACGTCGTATTTCACATCAACGTGCGTTTATGTCAGCACCCGGAGAAGCCAAACCGGATTGGTGGATCATCAATCAAGTAGCAAAACGCTTAGGCTTTGGTGAACAGTTTAATTATCAATCTCAAGCCGATATTTTTAGAGAGCATGCTGCGTTATCAGCGTTTGAAAATGATGGTGTGCGTGACTTTGATTTAAGTGCGATGGCGGATATTTCTGATGATGCTTATGATCAATTAGAACCCATTCAATGGCCAGTAAATAAGGACTATCCTAGTGGTTGTCAGCGATTATTTACTGACAATCGCTTTTTTACAGCCAATGCAAAAGCCAAGATTATTCCAATCACGGTACATACACCAATAAATTCGCCTAGCGAACAATATCCACTGATATTGAACACAGGTCGAATTCGCGATCAATGGCATACGATGACACGTACAGCACGTAGTGCAAAATTGAATGGTCATATTCCTGAACCGATTGTTGAAGTGCATCCACAAGATGCTATTCAATGGCAAATTGAAGATAATGCATTGGCTCGAATAGACAGTGAATGGGGCAGTATGTTGGCTCGTGTCCAACTGAGTTCAGGCCAACGACAAGGCAATATATTTGTTCCGATGCATTGGAATGAACAATTTGCTGCCCGATCATGTGTCGATACAATTGTAAATCCAGTAGTTGATTTGATTTCAGGACAACCAGAATCAAAACATACGCCGGTTAAGATAGAACCGTATCAACCACAATGGTATGGCTTTATTTTATCTCGCGTGCCTTTATCACTTACCGAGACACATTATTGGGTCAGAATTAAGGGTGAACATTTCTGGCGTTATGAATTGGCTGGTGACGATCAGATCACAGATTACACGGCATGGGCTCAATCACAATTGGGTGTTGATGGCGAATGGCTTGAATTTACCGATATGGGCGCACAACGTTATCGTGCTGGTAAAGTGGTCAATAATCAGCTAGAAAGTGTCGTTTTTGTAGGCCCAAGTCATGAACTACCAACACGTACATGGTTAAGTCAACTCTTCTCTGAAGCATCACTTAGCAACGAAAGTCGTATGAACTTACTTGCAGGATCGCCAGGTGGTGATCAGCCTGATGTTGGAGCGCTTGTCTGTGCTTGTTTTGGTGTTGGTGAGAACACGATTAAAGACGCTATCGCTTGTGGGAAAGCTAAATCGGTTGAAGATATTGGTAAACAGCTTAAAGCGGGCACTAACTGTGGTTCCTGTATTCCAGAGATTAAAAAGCTGTTTGGCTGAGGGTATGGTTTGGAGTAAAAATCACTATTTACCATGTGTTTTTCTAACTCCCCACACACTATAAAGTTGACTTGTTATCAATAACAACATGGCTATAAATGCTACCCATAAAAAGGGTGTATGTTTTGCCTTTCGAGGAATTGTTTTCTCGATGATTAGTGGCTGATTTTGCTGTTGATCAATCGTATCTATCGTTTCAGAGAAATGTTGTAGAGAGTCAATTTTAAATACTCGATAGGGTATCGCTAGTGATTTAAAGAATATGTGCAATTTTTTATCTGGTGTATTCGCCCATGTGACCTTCTGGTCTTGATTATTTAGCGTTAAATCTTTACTTGCTCCCATGTAAAGCCAGTACAGGGTTAATTTTTCACGTTTGTATAAGGTGCTAATTATCTGTCGAGCGTTAGCCGTTAATTCTTGACCGCCATCCGATACTAACAACACCGTACGTGAACCACGATATTCTTGTTTGTTATACATTTCAGCAGCTTTAATTAGTGCTTTGGCAATATTGGTTTCAGATAAACCTTTACCTAAAGAGCTTGCATTAATCGCTGCTCGAATAGACTCTTTGTTATACGTCAACGGAAGTAAATCCAGAGCTTTATTACTAAACAAAATAAAGCCAAATCGGTCGTCAGGTCGTTTGTTCACAAATTCAAGTAAATAATTATTAGCAACTCGACGCTTACTATTAGCTTTACCGACTGTTCGGCTTGCTGCTACGGCTTTGTCTTGTGATGTGAACGGTTCATCCATACTTCTGCTTCGATCTACTAGTAATATAACTTCAGCTCCGACACCTGCTTGTGTAATTGTCTGTTCAGGAAGATAAGGCTTTGCAATTACTAAAATTAAACAAGCAAAAACAAGTGATGCTAATGACTTTATTATGAAACCAATTAGGTTTGACAGCGGATCAATCGGTATCAATTTTGACCAGACTATGGTCCTAACTTGAGTGCGATTTAGCCAAGGCAATAACATTAGAGGCAACAGTAAGAGCATCATCGGTGATTGCCACTGTAAATCGAATAATGTCATGCCTTGCTTGGTTTTAGTTGGTGTTAGTTAATGTTGATTTGAATATCAGTACTGCTGCTTTACCAAAGCCATAGCTGGTTATTAGTAAACTGGCATATAAATAAACATTAAAAATGCTTGGCCCCATACCAACTGGATTAAATGTTTCGTGTAGTGGATCTAAGACTGGAAACACGGCATACATTAAAAATAGGCTTGAATTAGTAAAGGCACCTATTACCATTGCCCATCTGACATGCCATGGTAGAAATACTTTAGCAGCATAAAATCCTAGGATGAGTGCACTCATAATTAAAAAATCTAAATGTGCTTGTAATACTCGTTTAGGACTACCGGGTAGAATGGCTTTGAAAATATCGATGTTGTTATATAGTCCCACTAGACTCCACGCTAATAACAGCGCCATTAAAATCCATAAACAGGCGCCTCTTAGCATTACGATATTGCCAGCATGTGTTGAATGTTTTGTCATAGTAACTCCTCTAAATTTATACATATTTTCAATATGCTATTATCTGATGTATCAGTTCAATAAGGCTTTACTCAAACGGTGCTATAACTTGACTGACAAGGTGATAATTTATGGTCGAAGAAAATTTAATGAGTTCATTTCGAGATAAATCCAGTGATTTCGATAGCTTGTATCGACTAGGTGGAAACCGTTTTTGCACTGATGATCAACCATCATCTCAACGGTTGGAATGGCTAAAAGAAATAATTGGGAAAGAATATGCCAATGTAGAAATATCAGCACCACAACAAGAGCAATTATTTAATGAAATGATCATTTATCCATGGCGGCAGGGAATGCGGTTGTCACCAATTAAATCCAACGCAATTAAGATAGAACGTTTAACTAATGAGCCGACGGAAGCGATTCAAGATTGTTATTTTGCCGTGGTATTAACATCAGGAAACTACTGGTTAGAGCAAGGAGGGCGAGAAGTCAATTTGAAACCTGGTGAAATGACGTTATATGATGCAACGGAGCCTCACCTCATCGTGATGCCTCAGACATCTTCTAAAGTTATTATTTCTATTCCACGCACTATTCTTGACCAACGTATTCATAATGTCGGAAAGCTTACAGCAAGCAAAATTCCAACAAAATTAGGCATCGGTGCTGTTACTTCGTCATTGATACAGACAACGGTCAATCAACTGCATACACTCGATAAATCTGACTTTCTTGACATGTCAGCTCCTCTCCTTGATATGCTGATGTTATCCCTGAACCAATTAAAATCTGGTTCTATTCACTTGTCTGATCAGAAAAATATGACATTAATGCGAGTGAAACAGTTTATTAGAAATTACTGTGAAAATAGTGAGTTAAATCCAGAAACAGTGTCAAACAGTGTTGGCCTGTCTATTCGATACATCAATAATCTGTTTAATACTGAAAATACGTCGCTGATGCGTTTTTTAACTCAGCAACGCTTAGAATTAACGAAACGTCGATTGACCAGCCCTATCTTTGAACATAAAACCCTTACTGAAATCGCATTGCAATCAGGCTTTAATAATATGGCTCATTTTAGCCGTGTATTTAAGCAAAATTATGGTATGTCACCACGCCAGTATCGTAATTCATTAAAGGTAAGTAACAATTAATTCATTTCTGGACACCTAAATTGCAACACTTAAATTATAGACAAATAATCAAATGCACTACTACCGTGCAGGTTATGTGTAAACATACTGATAGTGGTGCATCCAAATTAGTCCAATTGCTAAATAGAGCACTAGTTAGCTAGGTTGCATGAATAACGGATGTCTGGCATAACAATTGCCTCATCATGCGTGACCCTGTGATGAGACAGTGTGAAATTTAAGTTGATGGTATTGATGCCATATTGAGTTTGTACAAACAATGATTGATGCTTTATATGCAACCCATGCTAAAACAGCACCAGCTTGTGTACCAGAATAATTAATATGTAATTGAGATGGGGTGCTTTTCTTAGCACCTCATATTTTAATAATGACTAGGAGAGATCATGGATAAGTTAGAAATGACACAAGCCATTATGGTGGCGAAAGATAGTAAAGGCACAACATGGGAAGCGATTGGTCAAGCAGCAGGAATGTCTGCAGAATTTACAACATCGGTATGTTTGGGCATGAATAGTATGCCTGCAGAAGCCGCAGCAAAGTTATGTAGCTATTTAGATCTTTCTACTGAAGTTGAATTAGCACTTCAAGCATATCCAACAAAAGTATGGGATCAAACTGTTCCGACTGATCCATTGATTTATCGCTTCTATGAAATTATGGGTGTCTACGGTGGCACCATGAAAGAAATTATTCAGGAAAAATGTGGTGATGGCATTATGAGTGCAATCGATTTCACACTTTCTATTGATAAAAAAGAAGATCCTAAAGGGGATCGTATCGTCGTTACAATGGATGGAAAATTTCTAGCCTATAAAGGCTGGTAAGGCAGGCATTGAACCAGCCACACTCGTGTGGCTGGTTTTTTTATGGGTGATATTTTTTATTAAGCAATAGTCGTTCTACTGATAAAAATAAGTTTTATCTGCAAGTGCAGATAATCACTCTAGGATCTAAATGTGTTGTGTTTCAGCAACGAAAGGTGAAATTTGTTACATTTTTGTGACACATAGTAGTGCATAACCCTACTAAATAAGGCTCAATTTGGTGCGAACCTGAATAAAACAGATTGTTGTATGAAAGATAAATGTATATAAAACATGCGTTTATGCTGTTGGCACGCCAATTGCTATTATCTGGAGGTAAGATTTTCTGCGACGTTGCAGTTAACTATTTTAAAATTTGTCGGTACTGAAGCCAGCTTCCTAATTTTGGGGAAGATGGCTTTTTTTGTTTTTAATAGAGGAAAAAATAATGAAATTAACTTTAAAGCCAATTGCATTAAGCATGTTAGCTGCAGGAATGGGTTCTTTAGCTCTAACAAATGTTGCTCATGCTGATGATGCATTTTTTGAAGCCCTAACAGGTGGTAAAGTGAGCTTTTCTGCTCGTGCACGTTATGAAAATGTAGATCAAGATGGCAAACTCGATGCTGATGCTTATACATTACGTACTACATTAGGTTATAAAACAGGTGCGTTCAAAGGCTTTAGTGGTTTTATTGAGTTTGAAGATGTAAGTGATTTAGGTGACGGCGATTATAACAGTACAACAAATGGTAAAGGCACGTATGCGACTGTTGCTGATCCAGAAGGTACAGAAGTCAACCAAGCGTATCTTCAATACAATAACTTTGATACAGAATTCAAATTTGGTCGTCAAGAATTAACTTACCGTGGTGCACCTTTCCACCGTTTTATTGGTAACGTGTTATGGCGTCAAAATCATCAATCATTTGATGCGTTTAGCTTAACCAATACCTCATTTGCAGATACTAAAATAAACTATGCATACATCAATAAAGTGCAAACTATTTTTGGTGATGATAGTGCTAATGATGAAATTGCAATGGACAGCCACTTATTCAATATTCAGTACAGCGGTTTACCGATTGGAACCTTAGAAGGTTACGGTTACTTCTTGGAATATGAAGATTCACCAGCTACATCATCTAAAACATTAGGCCTACGTTTAAGTGGTGCCAAGCCTGTAAGTGAAGACTTTAAAGTTGTCTACACAGCTGAATTTGCAAAACAAGATGATTACAAAGATGGCACCATGGATGACCAAAACTACTACTTAGCAGAGTTGGGTGGTAAATATAAAGGTTGGTTAGCTAAATTCTCTTATGAAATGCAAGAAGGTGATGGCACGTACAGCTTTAAAACACCTTTAGGTACTAACCATGCGTTCCAAGGCTGGGCAGATAACTTTCTATCTACACCTGCACAAGGTTTAGAAGATATGTACTTTACTGTTGTAGGTAAGGTGTTAGGTGCAAAAGTGGTTGGTGTATACCATGAGTTTGAAACTGATCAAGGTGGTATAGATGCTGGTGATGAACTTGATTTATTAGTAGAAAAAGCGTTTATGAAACATTACACAGTTGGTGTTAAATACGCTGACTATAACGCTGGTGATTTAGCAGGCAAAGTAGATACACAAAAATTCTGGGTTTATGGTCAAGTTAAGTTCTAAGATTTAACCCCCAGTTTAATTTAAAAGCCTGATAGTACGATTGTGCTATCAGGCTTTTTTTATCATAACGTTTCAATAATTAACGGATAATCATCCGCACCAAAACAATGCGTAACAGCTGTTTTCTTGCCAAAAAGATGCACGATTCAAAATGCTATGTGTCTGTATGGTACTGTTTTATATGTAAATTGTATCTGGCATAGCTTATGCAGTATCAAGTCTGAAGTTTCTAATCGTCAGGAGGATGTTATGGGATATTTAATTGATATGCTGTATTTAATGCGTGAACTGTTAAAGCTTGCGTTTATGGTAATGATTTCGCCGCTAGGTTTAGCAGCAAGCTATTTTATCAGCTGGGAATAGAAACTACATTTTGTAGTATTGAGGATTATATGGAATTCACATTAATATTTGCTATTGTCATTGGTTTATTGAGTTTTATAGGTATCGGGCGATATCTATATGACAAAAAACACGATTCAAATGAATTAAAAGTTGGGTTGTCACTGTTAGGACAAATTCAGAAACTTGTCTTATCGTGTCAGCAGCACCGCGGCTTAAGCAATGCTGTTCTACAAGGTAACTCAGATTTAAAACAACAATTGATTAGCGTGCAACGAACTATCGATTTGCTTATTACTGAAGGTAATCAAATGGGGTTTCAAAAGTTTGCACAGTGGAACTCGTTTGCTGATCATTGGCCAAGGTTGAAAACACATGCTTTAAATCGTGACTTACCATCACAAAATTTGGTGCGGCAGCATAACGTAATGATTGAAGGTCACTTATCGTTGATGGATGAAATTGTAAGATATTACAGTCTTCATAAAATCATGCTCGACCGAGTCACGCGTATGGCTGGCCTGTGTTTAGATACATTGCGCGTTGCTGAAACAGTAGGTCAAACACGTGCGATTGGTTCTGGTGTCTGCGCGCGGGGCGAATGTTCAGGTGTAGATAAAATTTCACTTAACTTTTTACGTATCTCTTTAATGACGACAACAGAACATTTGTTTGAAGAACTGAGCAGCGTTGAAAATAAAGAGTTACATGTTCAATTTAATACCGCCTCCCATACTGTTAAAAGAAGTGTTGAGCACCTATTGCGGGCACTTGATGATTTTGTTTTGGTCGATGGCAATACCAAAATAGACTCGAATGAATATTTTAAAATTGCGACCAAGCCGATTGAAGAGTTATTTTCGGTTTACAGTATGTTATTAAACTACGGTCAAAAAACTGCATAAACCATAACGAAGTGGATAAACATGGCAACATCTATAAATACAATCGTCATTAGTGACACACCCCAAGCAACGAAGCTGTTGAAAGCTGTACTGGCAGCAACTGATTATAAAGTTATCTTTGAAAGTAATGATTTGACCCAGCAATTAAAAGCATCGTGGATGATTGAACCCGACCTGATTATCGTCGCGATGGAAAAAACAGATTTCACTATCTTAGGGCAGCTTAAAACTATCTATGAGCAATTTCCATTGCCTATGGTCGTCTTTACCCAAGATGATATTGATGAGGGAATTGAATCTGCAGTAGAAGCAGGGGTTAACGCCTATATCGTTGATGGTTTGAAAAAAAATCGGGTTATTCCCATTTTGAAAACGGCGTGTGCACGTTTTGCGAAACAACAAGAAGCCCAAAAACAGATTGAACAATTACGAACTAGCTTGGCTGACCGTAAAATTATTGATCGCGCCAAAGGCTTAGTTATGGAGCAACGAAACTGTAGTGAAGATGAAGCTTATAAGCTGTTGCGTACATCTGCGATGAAACAAAATCTACGCATGGCGGTATTATCAAAAAATATTATTGATGCTGCAACACTACTACATTCGTCTTAACGATCAGATTCAAGATTGATCATAAAAAGGCACTGAATAGTGCCTTTTTTTATGGTGGCGATCAGTTTTGGTGCAACAAACACCTATTTGTTACATCTATTAACCTAAACATTTTTATGAACGTTAAATGCTAAATCTTAAGTCACTGTATACCAAGGCGATTCATTAAAAAATTAACTGTTGGCACACTCTATGCTTTAACACTAGTAACTCACTACCCAACGATGGGATGTGAACACAAATTAGAAACCTAATTATTGCGGATAAAGATGTCCATCAAGACGATACTCTTGAGAGACGTCTTTTTTTTTGGAATTTTTTTGGAGAACTATTCAATGACAAAAATGAATACACCATTATTTTCACGTAGAACACTTGTGAAAACATTAGCAGCCGCGAGTATCGCTGTTACTGCAGGGTTGCTACCTTTCGGTTCTACATATGCAGCACCAGGTCCACTTGAAAAAGAAGACCTTAAATTTGGTTTTATCAAATTAACTGATATGGCCCCACTTGCGATCGCTTATGAAAAAGGCTTTTTTGAAGATGAAGGTCTGTATGTCTCATTAGAAGCACAAGCTAACTGGAAAGTGTTGTTAGATGGCGTTATCGATGGTCAACTTGATGGTGCTCATATGCTAGCGGGTCAACCATTAGGTGCAACAATTGGTTTTGGTACTAAAGCAGATATCATCACTGCATTCAGTATGGATTTAAATGGTAATGCGATTACTGTGTCTAATGACATTTGGAGTCAAATGAAACCAAATGTACCAACAGGTGAAGATGGTAAACCAGTGCATCCTATTAGTGCATCGGCATTAAAACCGGTTGTAGACAAATATAAAAACGAAGGTAAACCATTCAATATGGGTATGGTTTTCCCTGTATCAACTCATAACTATGAATTACGTTATTGGTTAGCTGCAGGTGGTATTCATCCAGGTTTTTATGCACCTCATAAAGGCGATGTAAGCGGTAAAATCAAAGCAGAAGCTTTATTATCAGTAACACCGCCACCACAAATGCCTTCAACTATGGAAGCTGGCACTATCTATGGTTACTGTGTAGGTGAGCCTTGGAACCAACAAGCTGTATTTAAAGGCATTGGTGTTCCAGTCATCACTGATTATGAAGTTTGGAAAGATAATCCAGAAAAAGTATTTGGTGTAAGCCAAGAATGGGCAGATGCAAATCCAAACACTCACATTGCTGTTGTAAAAGCCTTAATTCGTGCTGCGCAATGGCTTGATGCGAATGATCTTGCTAATCGACCTGAAGCAGTGAAAATCTTATCTCAAAGCAATTACGTAGGTGCTGATTACGATGTTATCGCTAACAGCATGACAGGTACATTCGAATATGAGAAAGGTGATAAACGTGACGTACCTGACTTCAACGTTTTCTTTAAGAAAAATGCGACCTACCCGTACTACAGTGATGCTATTTGGTACTTAACTCAAATGCGTCGTTGGGGCCAAATTTCTGAACCTAAATCAGATAGCTGGTTTATGGATATGGCGAAAAAAGTGTATCGCCCAGATATCTATGCAATTGCTGCTAAAGAATTGATTGAAGAAGGTAAAGTTGATGCTAAAGATTTCCCTGATTTTGCATCAGAAACAGGTTTCAAAGCGCCTCAAACTGAATTCATCGATGGTATTACCTACGATGGCACAAAACCAAATGCGTACTTAGAACAGTTCCCAATTGGTTTGAAAGGTCAGGATGTTGTTGAGTAATAAAGGCATTTAAATGATTTTCACCTTGCCTTGTACATCAAGGCAAGGTGAAAAATTAACAGGATTAACAGCAGACAAAAATTATGAAAGATAAAATAATCAATGTATTTGAAGTGACGGGTTTTACTTGGTTTATTCCACTTGTAAAACTGGTAACAGGTGATTCACCCCAACAACAATTACAAGATTTAGCAAAGATGGTGGGCATTCCATTATTTGCATTCATTGTATTCCTAGGCTTGTGGCATATCGGTGCAGCTAAAGTTGTGACTAGCCTTGGGCAAGTACCAGGCCCCGTTCAGGTATGGGAACAAGCCAATGTACTTTTAGATGAGCACAACGCCGAACGAGAAAAAGAACATAAATTTTATGAGCGTCAGGAAGAACGTAACGCTAAGAAGTTAGCAAAAAATCCCGATGCTGAGATTAAGATCAGACCCTATACAGGTAAAGAAACCTATCTTGATCAAATTCGTACAAGTTTAATAACGGTATTTGTAGGTTTTGTGGTTGCCAGTTTGATCGCCATTCCTATCGGTATTGTCAGTGGCTTAAGTGATACGCTGTACTCAGCGATCAATCCTTTGATTCAAATTTTTAAACCTATCTCACCATTGGCATGGTTACCGATTGTAACGATGGTGGTCAGCGCGGTCTATGTTTCAGAAGATCCGATGTTCTCTAAAGCCTTTATAACATCAGCGATCACCGTCACGCTATGTTCCTTATGGCCGACATTGATTAACACAGCTGTTGGTGTGTCATCAATTGACCGAGATCTGATTAATGTAGGACGAGTCTTACGTCTGAGCTACATTACTACCGTGTTTAAAATTGTTATCCCATCATCAATACCTATGATCTTTACAGGTCTACGTATCTCTTTAGGTATCGGTTGGATGGTATTAATTGCGGCTGAAATGTTGGCGCAAAACCCTGGTTTAGGTAAGTTCGTTTGGGATGAATTCCAAAATGGTAGTTCAAACTCATTGAGCAGAATCATGGTTGCAGTATTAACTATCGGGATTATTGGTTTCTTATTAGACCGTGTCATGTTGACGATGCAAAAATTCTTCTCATACGATAAAAACGCAGTTATTCGCTAGGATATAATCATGGAAAAATATTTAAATATCGATCATGTAAGCATCGAATTCCCAACAGCTAATGGCCCATTTAAAGCCTTAGACAATGTTAATCTTAAAATTGATAAGGGCGAATTTGTCAGTATTATCGGCCATTCCGGTTGTGGTAAGTCTACGGTAATGAACATCGTTGGAGGCTTATACCAAGCGACAGAAGGCGGTGTTATTCTCGAAGGTAAGGAAGTCAATGAACCCGGCCCTGATCGTGCCATTGTTTTCCAAAATCATTCTCTATTCCCTTGGCTAACGGCATATGAAAATGTAGAACTAGCAGTAAAGTCTGTTTTTAAAGGTCAAAAGTCTAAGCAAGAAATGAAAGAATGGATTGATCATAATATTGAGTTAGTCCATATGACCCATGCTAAAGACAAACTACCTGCAGAAATCTCAGGCGGTATGAAACAACGCATCGGTATTGCTCGTGCCTTGGCAATGGAACCGAAAGTGTTATTAATGGACGAACCTTTTGGTGCCTTAGATGCGTTAACACGTGCCCATTTACAAGACTCGCTGATGGAAATTCAAACGGAGTTAAATAATACGGTCATCATGATTACCCATGATGTTGATGAGGCGGTATTACTCTCTGACAAAATTGTCATGATGACAAATGGTCCTGCGGCAACAATTGGTGATGTGCTTGATGTTAAATTGGCACGACCAAGAAAACGTCTCGATTTAGCTGATGATGCTGAATATAACCATTATCGTTCTGAAGTGATTCACTTCTTACATGAAAGGCATGCTCGTAAAGTTGCGTGATAAGATCATCATTTTATTAAAAACATAAGGACAACAATGTGAGTCATGTATTTAAACTAGATGTCGGTCACGAGATTATTGAAGCTGAATATTCTGGCATTGTTACATTCGATGAACGAATGAAGGCTATTGAAGAGGGCGTTGCTATCTTAAATGATAGGGAATACCCACGTATTCTGGTTAATTTGATTGCTGCTGAAATGCAATTAACACCTGATGAGAAAATGACCTTAGCGGGCTATGTGTCTGAACAACATGCTTTAATCAATGCTAAAACAGCCTTTTTAATTCGTTGTGAACAAACAGAAAGGGAAGAAGTCGATGAAGCCGTGCTTCGTGCAGATGAGTTTGATTCGAAAGTGTTTTACAGTCGTTCCAACGCAATTGAATGGTTAGCGGGAAATGTTGGATAAAGTGAAACCTAAACTGGAACAAGAATACCAGAATGCTATTGTCTATAG
>JBFIJJ010000065.1:0-13109 GCA_041600795.1 Methylophagaceae bacterium
ACACCACATGCATGTGCCATTGCCGCAACCGTGCGAGTCACATCAACATTGTAGTCAAAACTTGATGGTGTTTTCATATCGCTGAGTAAAGACCCATCCATCATCACTGAGCTAAATCCAGATTGGATCGATCGTGCACACACATCTGGTGATGCACCATGATCTTGGTGCATAACCACAGGAATATGTGGATATTCCTCGATAGCGGCCAAAATTAAATGTCTTAAAAATGGCTCACCAGCATAGGTTCTGGCGCCAGCTGAACCTTGCATGATCACCGGACTATCAGCAGCATCCGCCGCTTGCATAATTGCTTGAACCTGTTCCATATTATTTACATTAAATGCAGGAATGGCAAAACTGTGTTCCGCCGCATAATCTAACAATTGTCGCATTGATACTAGTGCCATAACATCACTCCTTAGCTGACTTATTCGCAGCTTTTTCCTAAAAACCTCGGTTCAACCATATCACCCACCCGCACAAGTTTCATCGCATTTGTACTGCCTTGGGCTTCTAGGTCGCCCTTAGTAATAATAACTATATCACCATCCCTGACCACACCTCGTCTTTTCAATTCATCGACAGCTTCTAAATTCAAGGTTGCATGATCATTATGATCGACAGTAAAACTCACTGGATAAACCCCACGATACAAGGTCATTTTACGCCGAGTCGCAATATGCGGCGTTAATCCAAAAATAGGAATACCAGAACTAATACGCGACATCCACAATGGTGTTGATCCTGTTTCTGTTAATGCCGCAATTGCTTTAACATCAAGATGATTTGCAAGATACATTGCCGCCATAGCAATGGCTTCATCCATGCGTTGAAATTGCTGATCGACGCGATGACGTGAGACGCGAATTTCTCGTTGTTGCTCGGCTTGCAAACAAATCCGGTCAACAGCTTCAATCACTTTAACCGGATATTTTCCTACAGCCGTTTCGCCCGATAACATCACCGCATCAGTACCATCTAATACGGCATTAGCAACGTCAAATACTTCAGCGCGTGTTGGAATCGCATTGGTTATCATCGACTCCATCATTTGCGTAGCAGTTATCACCACACGATTTAAATGTCGTGCATGTTGGATAATATTTTTTTGAATAGGTGGTAAGGCTGCATCACCAACTTCGACACCAAGATCGCCTCGAGCGACCATAACTGCATCCGATGCAATAATGATCTCATCAAGCACATCTAGCGCTTCAGCACGTTCAATTTTGGCAATAATGCCACCATAGCCGCCAGCATCTCGCAGTAATTTTCGTGCATAATCAAGATCTGCTGCTGAACGAGGAAAAGATACCGCAATATAATCTGCCTGCATTTCAGCGGCTGTGATGATATCTTCTTTATCTTTGTCTGTTAGTGCGGCGGCAGATAAGCCTCCACCTTGACGATTAATGCCCTTGTTATTGGATAATTCACCACCGATGATAACCCGGCAAATAACACGTAAATTGTTAACCTCATTAACCCACAATACAATGCGACCATCATCAAGTAATAAGGTGTCACCGCGTTTAACATCATAGGGTAAAGACTTATAATCAACACCGACCTGATCCTGATCACCAGCATCAGAATCAAGTTCGGCATCAAGTACAAACAGTGCGTTTTCTTCAAGAAAAATTTTGTTCTCTTTAAAACGTGAGATGCGAATTTTGGGACCTTGCAAATCAGCTAATACGCCGACTTGGCGGCCATATGCACGTGCTCTATTTCGTACTAATTCAGCAAGTGCTATTTTTTCACTTGCCTCTCCATGAGAGAAATTTAATCTAACGACATCTACACCAGCTTCAATAATTGCGTCTATAACTTCGACTGAATTAGTCGCTGGACCAAGTGTGGCAACAATTTTGGTTCTTCTTCTAGCTGTCAAAAAGATTTGCTCCCTTATGAAATTATGATTGAGCGCGTATCTCCAAGATTTCTACTGCAGGCAATTTTTTACCTTCCAAAAATTCTAGGAATGCGCCACCACCCGTTGAAATATAAGACACATCATCAGAAATCTTATATTTTGCTACAGCAGCTAAGGTATCACCGCCACCAGCAATCGAAAATGCTGACGATTCAGCAATCGCCATTGCAATTTCTTTTGTGCCTTCACCAAATTGATTAAATTCAAACACACCTACTGGACCATTCCATACTATCGTTCCTGCATTTTTGATGATTTCTACCAACTCTGCGGCAGATTTAGGACCAATGTCAAAAATCATGTCATCATCTTGAACGTCACTTGCATTTTTGGTTGTAGCTAAAGCACTTTCAGAAAACTCTTTACCACATACGACATCCACTGGCACCGGTATATCACCACCGCGGGATCGTGCATCAGCAGTCAACTTTTTACACGTATCTATCAAATCTTCTTCATAAAGTGACTTTCCTACGTTATAGCCTGCTGCGGCAATAAATGTATTGGCAATACCGCCACCTACAATAAGTTGGTCAACTATTTTTGATAATGATTCCAATACGGTCAGTTTGGTTGATACTTTTGATCCACCAACAATGGCAACCATTGGACGCGCGGGGTTATCAAGAGCCTTGCCTAATGCTTCTAATTCATTTGCCAATAATGGTCCTGCACAGGCAATCGGGGCATATTTAGCAACACCGTGGGTTGATGCTTGTGCTCGATGTGCAGTACCAAAAGCATCCATTACAAATACGTCACACATTTTAGCCATACGCTGTGACAATGCTTCATCATCGGCGCTTTCACCTATGTTGAAGCGAACGTTTTCACATAAAACAACTTCACCTTCTTCTACTGGAATAAAGTCAGGTTCTAACCAGTTTTGCTCTAAACGTACCGGCTGCCCTAATAATGCTGATAAATAATTTGCTACGGGTGCCATTGAATAACGGTGTTCATACTCACCTTCTTTAGGACGGCCTAGGTGTGACATGATCATTACTTTAGCGCCCGCTTTAATCGCCATTTGAATCGTCGGTAATGACGCATGAATACGGGTTCCATCAGCTACAACTCCGGCCTTCAATGGCACGTTTAAGTCTTGGCGAATAAGTACACGTTTTCCAGCAAGGTCTAAATCAGACATCTTGATAACAGACATTAGTTTTTCCTTTTTCGTATGATATTTTGAGTAAAGGCGCCGTTGCCTTATAAAAAAGGCTCCTCGCGTTAGCAAAGGAGCCTATTAAATTTTAGCGTGATTGTTTTTCGTAAATACGATCGCGCTGAGTTAGCACAATTATTGTCCAACTAGCTCAACTAAACGCATCATATTACAGGTATAGCCATATTCATTGTCATACCATGCAACCAATTTCACAAAGGTGCCATCAAGTGCAATACCCGCATCTGCATCAAATGTTGATGGCGCAGTATTGCCTCGGAAATCGGTAGAAACCACTTTATCTTCGGTATAGCCTAATACACCTTTCAATGAACCTTGTTCCGATGCCGATTTCATTGCTGCGCAGATTTGCTCGTAAGTTGCTTCTTTTTCTAATTCGACTGTTAGATCAACCACAGATACATCAGAAGTTGGTACACGGAAAGCCATACCCGTTAGTTTGCCATTTAACTCAGGCAACACCACACCTACTGCTTTAGCTGCGCCGGTAGATGATGGGATGATATTTTCTAAAATACCACGACCACCACGCCAGTCTTTCATTGATGGACCATCAACTGTTTTCTGGGTTGCTGTTGCAGCATGCACGGTAGTCATCAAACCACGTTTAATACCAAAGTTGTCATTGACCACTTTAGCTATTGGAGCCAAACAGTTGGTTGTGCATGACGCCGCAGAAACGATTGCTTCACCATTGTATTGATCATCATTTACACCATAAACAAACATCGGTGTGTCGTCTTTACAAGGTGCTGATTGAACAACTTTCTTAGCTCCAGCATCAATGTGAGCTTGGCAAGATTCTTTTGTTAAAAAGAACCCGGTACATTCAAGGATTAAGTCGGCACCGACTTCATCCCATTTCAAATCTGCAGGGTTACGTTCTGCCGTGATACGAATTGTTTTGCCATTAACAACCAAATGACCGTCAACGACAGATACATCACCATCAAATAAACCATGAACTGAATCGTGTTTCAACATATAGGCAAGATAGTCAGGATCAAGAAGATCATTAATTGCCACTATTTCAATATTTGTAAAATCTTTTGCCGCTGCACGAAATGCCATTCGACCGATACGGCCAAAGCCATTAATACCTACTTTAATTGTCATTCTTTTTTCCTTTCGTATTATTCAATATGCTTCTCTATAGCTAAACACTAAAACACAGCTAACAGTAAGAACTGCTGAGGTCTTCTCTTTGCATATAGTGAGATGTGATATGCAAGTGATTTATTGTCTAGCAAGAATAATAGTGAACTTAGTAATTGTAAACCTGATAAATAAACTAGCTTGTTCGAATTGATTCGATATCAATCAAATAAATACAGTGTTACTGAAATTCATGGCAATTATCACCCACAAATAGTGTAGGTTATTTCAATCATAAACAATACTCAGATTTATTGATGTGTTGCATAACTTATTCTTATGGATGTAGTTGTAAATAGAATTTGTTTTATTTCACAGAAGGTCGCTGAAATTAAGCCTGATAGCAGATCTACTAATAAAATGTCTAACTCTTGAATGTAATAATGGCGGGTGCACTTTTGCACACCCGCCATTATTTTTACACTATAACGTAATGCCCTAAGGCAAGATTTTAGAGTGTTTCTTTTACAGTTTTAACTACGTTTTCAACTGTGAAGCCGAAGTGTTTCATCAATACGCCACCTGGTGCAGATTCACCAAATGTATCGATACCGACAACGCCACCTTCTAAACCAACGTATTTACGCCAGTAGTCAGTAACACCTGCTTCGATTGCAACACGTTTAACACCTGGAGTTAAGATGCTGTCTTTGTATGCTTGGTCTTGACGATCAAACACGTTTGTTGAAGGCATAGAAACTACGCGAGCATTAATGCCCTCAGCTGCTAACGCTTCTTGAGCTTGCGCTGCCAAATCAACTTCAGAACCTGTTGCAATTAAGATCACATCTGCTGAACCGTTTGCTTCAGATAAGATGTAAGCACCTTTACGCATTGCTTCAAAATCAGCTGTATCGTGTTTACGACCAGGAATACCTTGGCGGCTCAATACTAAGCTTGAAGGACCATCCATGCGTTCAACAGCAGCAGTCCACGCAACAGCAACCTCAACTGAATCTGCAGGACGCCATACATCCATATTAGGAATGAAACGCATTGCAGCAGTGTTTTCGATTGGTTGGTGAGTAGGACCGTCTTCACCTTGACCGATAGAGTCATGTGTAAGAACAGCGATAGTACGTTGTTTCATCAATGCAGCCATACGTAAAGCAGACTTAGCATAATCAGAGAACATGTGGAATGTACCACCGAATGGGATTAAACCACCGTGTAGCGCCATACCGTTCATGATTGCATACATACCAAATTCACGTACACCGTAAGAGATGTAGTTTCCTGGCTCTTTACCAGAAACGTGTTTGAAGCTTGCACAGCTTGTTAAGTTAGAACCTGTTAAGTCAGCAGAACCACCTAAGAATTCAGGTAATACAGGTGCTAATGCAGCAATCGCTTTTTGTGATGCTTGACGTGATGCTAAAGAAGCAGCAGCTTCGTTAGTTTCAGCAATGAAAGCATCAGTAGCTTGTTTCCAGTTTGCTGGTAATTCACCCGCCATACGACGTTTGAATTCAGCAGCTAATTCTGGATATTCAGCAGCATATGCGTCGAATTTAGCATTCCAGTCAGCTTCAACAGCCGCACCTTTAGCTTTAGCATCCCAACCAGCGTAAACATCAGCAGGAATTTCAAATGGAGCATAGTTCCAGCCTAATGCTTCACGAGTTAATGCAACTTCTTCTTCACCTAATGCAGCACCGTGACAGTCATGGCTAGCAGATTTGTTTGGTGAACCGTAACCGATGATTGTTTTACAGCAGATTAAAGATGGTTTGTCTTTAACTGATTTAGCTAAAACGATAGCAGCATTGATTGCATCAGAATCGTGACCATCTACTGATAATACATGCCAGCCGTAAGCTTCAAAACGACGAACAGTGTCATCTGTGTACCAACCATCAATATGACCGTCGATAGAAATGTTGTTGTCATCCCAGAATGCGATCAAGTTACCTAGACCCCATGTACCTGCTAATGAACATGCTTCATGAGAAACACCTTCCATTAAACAACCATCACCCATGAATACATATGTGTGGTGATCAACGATATCGTGACCTGGTTTGTTGAATTGGTCAGCTAATAATTTTTCAGCCATCGCAAAACCAACACCGTTGGTGATACCTTGACCTAAAGGACCTGTTGTTGTTTCAACGCCTGGTGCATAACCATATTCAGGGTGACCAGCACATTTTGAATGTAATTGACGGAATGTTTTCAATTCATCCATTGGCAAGTCGTAACCTGACAAATGTAATAATGAATAAATTAACATTGAACCATGGCCGTTAGACAAAACGAAACGATCACGATCAGCCCATTCTGGGTTGGTTGGATTGTGTTTCATGTGGTCATTCCACAATACTTCGGCGATATCCGCCATACCCATAGGCGCACCTGGATGGCCAGAGTTTGCCTTTTGAACGGCATCCATACTTAACGCACGGATTGCATTTGCTAAATGTCTACGTGTAGCCATTTTTTACATTCTCCTATTTAATAAAATTAAGCCGCTCGCCATTTGATCGAGCAACCCATACTAGGTATTTGTTGTTCAGGACCACGGCTTGTCTCAGCAACTTGTTTCATTGCTTCGAATAAATCCCGACGTGCATCCGGTGCAGCCGCTTGTTTTCGACTTGCGTCTAAGCGACCACGGTACTGCAATTGAAGATCTTTGTTATAGCCAAAGAAATCAGGGGTACACACTGCGCCATAGGCTTGTGCAGTTTGCTGTGTTTCATCATATAGGTATGGAAATGAAAAATTTTGTTCTTGTGCAACACGTTGCATGTTTTCAAAAGAATCTTCTTCATAATCTGCTACATCATTAGACATGATTGCGACAGTATTAATACCTAATTGTTTAAGTTCATTCGTATCACGAACCAGACGATCTAATATCGCTTTTACATAAGGACAATGGTTGCAAATAAACATAACTAGCAAACCATTTTCACCGCGACAGTCGTCTAAGGTCCAAATTTTGCCGTCAGTTCCGGGCAATGAAAAATCAATTGCCGGCAAACCAAAATCACATACGGGTGTTTCCAAACTAACCATAGGCTCTCGTGTTGTTGATGCCGTTTTCTACAAAAACAGACAGTTACTGAAACTTATCAGGACGAAAGATGTTACCAGACAAACTAAAATAAAGCGAGATTAGCACCGTTAACAAGCTAACTTATAACAAGAATTTGTGAAAAGCCAGATCCCTACTACTAGATTGTTAATTATAATCAGCACCTTTAAACCCGAAAGAGATAAGCAATATCAATAATCCACACATAACGCTATAATCAATCGGACAAATTTGGGTATTCTATTTCCTTTCTCTCAGACAAACTTGTTCCACTAAATCATCTATGGTTGCAAAAAAAAAGGCTCAACGCCCCAAACGCTCGGCTCGATTATCGCCAAAAACCAAAAAACCAACTTTTAAGCAGAAAGTAATGTCTTTTTTGAGCAAACTGGTCTTTGCTGGACTTGTGATTTTTAGTTTAAGTCTATTATTTATGGATACCCATATCCGTAAACAATTTGAGGGCAAGCGCTGGGCTGTTCCTACTAAGGTATATGCTCGCCCGCTTGAACTCTATGCCGGATTACCATTATCACAAGAAGATTTAAAAACCGAATTACGTGGCTTGGGCTATAAATTTGTCCAACAAGCACGTGAACCCGGTCAAGCTGAATTTTCTTCAACAAAAGCTAATATTAGAACCCGTGGATTTCCATTTCCTGATGGCAACGAACCTGCTCAACAACTTAATATTGGCTTCTCTAATCAGACTATCGCTTCGATCACAACTAATTCTGGTCAATCACTACCTTTAGTCAGGCTTGAGCCAATTTTGATTGGTGGTATTTATCCACTTAATAATGAGGATCGGGACTTAATACAACTGAGTGATGCTCCGCAAGGTTTGACCGATGCATTGATCGCAATTGAGGATCGTGATTTCTATCAACATGCAGGTATTTCTCTGAAAGGTATTAGCCGTGCCATGTGGGTTAATCTTAAAGCAGGCCACTTTATACAAGGTGGCAGCACATTAACCCAGCAACTTATTAAAAACTTTTATCTCACATCTGAACGTAGCCTTGCTCGTAA
This sequence comes from Methylophagaceae bacterium, assembly GCA_041600795.1. Lineage (GTDB taxonomy): Bacteria > Pseudomonadota > Gammaproteobacteria > Nitrosococcales > Methylophagaceae. Next base: position 8,356 of record JBFIJJ010000065.1, read on the forward strand.
AGTCATGGAAATTCCAATGGCGATGTTACTGGAGTTACATTACAGCAAAGATGAAATTCTCGAAGCCTACCTCAATGAAGTCTATTTAGGGCAAGAAGGCTCTCGCGCCATTCATGGTTTTGGTTTGGCATCACAATACTATTTTGCTCAACCCATTGAAGAATTGCAGCTACACCAAGTAGCTCTGCTTGCAGGCTTAGTTAAAGGCCCCTCATATTATGACCCTCGCCGTCATCCTGAACGTGCCAAAAAACGTCGCGATCTTGTGCTCAAAGTATTATATGAACAAGGCACTATAGATAAAAAACACTATGATCATGCTGTTGCCATGCCAATTGGGGTGGTTAAACACGCAAGTTTATTAAAAGGTGCTTATCCCGCTTATTTAGACCTAGTAAAGCGTCAATTACGACAAGAATATCGTGAGGAAGATCTCAGCTCTGAAGGCTTACGTGTCTTCACTGCACTCAATCCTATTGCTCAGCATAAGGCCGAAACAGCGTTAGTGTCGACCATAAGCAAACTCAACACTATTTATGGAAAAAGAGTAACTGATCTGCAGGGAAGTATGGTTGTTGCAGAACCTCAAACAGGTGAAATCATTAGCATAATTGGCGGTCGAAATACACGCTATCAGGGCTTTAATCGTGCACTCGATGCAGTACGACCGATTGGTTCATTAATAAAACCAGCCGTTTATCTGACTGCACTTTCGCATAATTACACCCTTGTGAGTGAACTTGATGACTCGCCATACAAAATTACCATGCAAAATGGACAATCATGGCAACCAGACAATTTTGATCATCAGTCACATGGTCTGGTGCCACTCCATACTGCTTTATCTCATTCTTACAACTTATCAACAGCTCGTTTAGGTATGTCTTTGGGCTTAGATCGTGTTATTGATACCATGAGAAAACTAGGTGTCACACGTCCAATCGATCCTTATCCTTCCTTATTATTGGGTGCACAAGGCATGTCATTAGTGGAAGTGGCAACACTGTATCAAACCATTGCTGCTAACGGTTTTCAAATGCCGCTTCGTGCAATTCGAATGGTCACAGATAGTGCTGGCAATGAATTATCACGTTACCCATTTCAATTAAAACAAACCATTGATGCCGATTCCATCCATTTGCTTCAATATGCTTTGCAAGAAACAGCAAGACTAGGTACAGCGCGTTCGATCTATCAAAGTTTACCAGCTGACATTAATGTTGCAGGTAAAACAGGTACCTCAAACGATCAACGAGACAGTTGGTTTGCTGGTTTTAGTGGTAATCGTTTGGCGGTCACGTGGTTAGGTCGTGATGATAATGCACCTTTACCGTTTACGGGATCAGGTGGTGCATTAAAAGTATGGATCAATTACATGTCTTCAGAACAATTAGAATCGTTCAATTCTGCTGCACCTGATGGTATTGAATATCATTGGGTGAACTCAATCAATGGGCTTTTGTCCAATAACAGCTGCCCTAATGCAATACAGGTTCCGTTTATTATAGGCACGCAACCAACAGAGTCAGATGGCTGTGCTGGCAATACAAATAGTGATCCTGTTTCACGCTCTTTAGACTGGATAAAACAATGGTTCTGATACGAAAACAACATATCTTGCATCAGCTAGGCCTTATATCACTCATGCTGTTATTTAGTGCCTGTTCAACGGTAAGCACAGTTAATCAACCATCTGTTCAGGACAAAAGTACGCCTGCGGTCACTACGGCAAAAGCTAAACCTGCTCCGGCTCCTGCGAGCACAACTACCGCTCCTGAGCCCAAAATAAACGACGCTGTTGAACCAATAACTGAACAAGGTAATTCCGTTCCTGTTGCCCCTAAAACTACTAGTCCAGTGCAACAAAATTCTGCTGTTATTGCCTTGATTGGTACAGCACAGCAGCAGCAAAAAAGTGGCGATCTCTATTCTGCACAAACCAGTTTACAACGTGCACAACGCATAGCACCTCGTGACCCATATGTTTATTATGAATTAGCCAGCATACACCGAGAACTTCATGACTATGATTTGGCTGAACAAGTCGCGCTAAAAGGCATCTCGATTGTGCAAGGTCAACCACAACAACTACATCGTTTTTGGACTTTAATTGCTCAGATTCGAGCGGATTCCGGAGATCGAAAGGGTGCAAGTCAGGCACAGCAAATTGCCGATCGCTATTAGTCCTTATCAAATTCAAAAATAGCGAGACTAGTATATAAATCTGGAAATGCGCTTAATTCAGCATCAATACCGACAATATCAAATATCTCTATCTTGGCTAATAATCGATTGGCATAATCAGACAATAGGGTAAATTGATGTTCTGCAGCGATCTGAAGTAAGTCATTGCCAAAATGCTGCATCTCAGACAAATCATTACTTGCCTTGATAGTCTCCCATCGCTCCATTTGAATAGTTAAAACATCAAGTATCTTGGGCAAGGTGATGAGTTCTTGCTCTGATAATGCGAACGAAAGCTCTGGTCGTGGAATATTCTCGATCTCCGTATGCTCTAGAAATCGTGCTAGTTTTCCAAATAGTTGAGATTGCAGTACAGGTTTACGTAAATAATCATCAAAGTTTTTATGTTTAGGCAGCTGCTCATACTCATCGGTCATCACCGATGCAGTTAACGCTATAATCGGAATGTTATAGTCTTGTTTGATCTTTGAGGCAGCGTCATAACCATTCATTACCGGCATGCGTAAATCCATTAAAATGAGATCAATAGGGTGATGCTCTACCAGCTCGATCGCCTGCTGACCATTTTCAGCTTCAATAATAGTCAGCGCTGTGCCCGCAAAATTTTCGCGAATTAAAGAGCGATTATTTTCAATATCATCGACCACCAAAACCACAGCAGGCTCAAACTTTATTGAGACATTGGCTAAACTTTCGCCCTCTGCAAGTTCAGGAGCTTTGATAGTCGCGACATCAACGTCTAACAACGTTATTTTAAAAACAGTACCTTGACCCAAGTTACTTTTTACTGAAAGTATTCCTCCCATTAATTTAACCAGACGTTTAGAAATAGCAAGCCCCAAACCCGTCCCACCAAATTTAGCCTGATCTTGCCCTTGCGTTTGTTTAAACTCTTCGAATATGACACCAATTTGGTTTGGGGGAATACCAATACCCGTATCTTCAACAGCTATCTCTAAATTGAGCTTACTTCCAATATTGTCGACATTAGCTGATTTCGCCGTTAGTTTGACATAACCGTGCTCCGTGAATTTAACCGCATTGCCCATTAAATTGAGCAATACTTGGCGTAATCTCACCACATCCAACACTAAACTTTCGGGAATAGTAGGATCAACTTCAAGTATCAACTTGAGTCCTTTGTTTTTCATAGTGACGTTGAATATATTACTTATTTCAGCAAATAATTCATGTGGGTTAGCTGACTCTTTCTTAATCTCTAGCTTACCCGCCTCAATTTTTGATAAATCAAGAATATCGTTTATTAATAACAGTAAATCGTTACTTGCTGACTGTATTGTATTCACAAACGCTTTCAATCTGGGTTGTTTAATTTCTTTACTTATTAACTCAGTAAAACCGATAATGGCATTCATCGGGGTACGAATTTCATGACTCATATTCGCCAAGAAAATTGATTTAGCCTGATTGCTAACTTCCGCTTGTTCTTTCGCTTTTATTAACTCTGCTTCGATTTCAAGACGCTCTGTCATGTCAACGGCAATTGATAGCAATGCCTGCTGCCGTTGATACTTGATCGGTATCATGGACACCATCATCGAATGAATTGAGCCATCACGCTTCTTAAAGCCTATTATTTTCTGTTGAACTTCTCCCTTTTCTTTCAAAGTGAGTAGAATTTCTTCTCGCTCTTTAGGATCGTGATAAAAGTCAGCGATATTAAGTTCTTCAAGATCCTTTTCTTCCACTTGATAATCATGCAAGGCTTTTGGATTCGCAGCCAATATCTGTCCATCAAACGTCGTTACCCCGATTTGTAATGGAATATAGTTAATCAGAGCTTGCGTCTGTGCTTCAGCCTCACTTCGAAGTTTAATTTCCTTGGACAGTTTCCTGTTCCAGAACAACATAAATGCCACAAAGATCAAGAAAACAGCCACTACTTGACTAAGTAATTGATAATCAATTCTGGTGATAAAAGTAGCTTGCTCTGTATGCCATGAATCTAAAATAGCTTGTTTTTGATTTTGAGAAATATCTTTCAAAGCACGATTAAATATCGATACTAATGGCCTAAATTGTTCAGACATTCCAAACACAAGTTCAGTATTAATATCGGTTTTACCAACCACCCGTACATTATTTATCCCCATTCTTGAAATTTGGTATGTAGCTTGAGCCAAGGTTGCAAGAAAAGCATCAACTCTACCTGTTGACACTGCTGTTAAACCATCTTGAATCGTTTCTACTTGCTCAAACTTAATAGTCGGATATTGCTTATATATAACGGGGAGATAGCCATACTCTTTCACGACGGCTATTTTTTTAGTTCGGATATTATTAAGGTTTTCGACATAATCTTGATTGTTATTCATCACAATAACAACTGGACTAATTACATAAGGCTCAGTAAATGTGAGGCTAGAACCAAGCACCGAAGGTATTGCCTCTGACAGCACATCAATCTCGCCATTCCTTACTTTTTCTACCGATTCACTCCATGATTTTGTCGGAATAATTGTGAGTTTAATACCTAGTTTCTGTTGAATTAATTTAAGGTGCTCAGCCACGATACCAATGTAATTGCC
>JBFIJJ010000066.1:0-13004 GCA_041600795.1 Methylophagaceae bacterium
AAGTTGATCAAGGCAGACAACATCCGCAACGGTGCCCAATGCAACCAGATCGATTAGGTCTACAAGTTTTGGTTCATCAATCGCCTGTTGTACAAACCAGTGTTGCTGTCTTAAATACTGACGTAAGCCCATCAGGACATAGAAAAACACACCTACCCCAGCTAAGTTTTTACTGGGAAAGTTATCACCGTATTGGTTGGGATTAACGATAGCTTCGGCATCAGGTAATGTTTCGCCCGGTAAATGATGATCGGTCACTAACACTTTAATACCGCGTTGATGTGCTTGTTTGACACCGGCAATGCTTGCAATACCATTATCAACCGTGATCAATAAGTCAGGCTGATTATCTGCATCAATGTCTGCTAATAGTTCTGGGGTTAAACCATAACCATGGACAAAACGATTAGGCACAATGTAGTCAACCCGATTCGCGCCCATTGCTTTTAAACCTCTAATAGCGAGCGCACAACTGGTTGCGCCATCGGCATCAAAGTCAGCGACAATCATAATATGCCACTGTTGCTGTAACGCCTGATGTAGCAATTGAACTGCTTGATCCATGCCCATCAGTAACTCAGGGCCAGGCAATTCAGACAAGGCATAAGCGATGTCTTGTTCAGTTTTAATGTTACGAGCAGCTAGGACCTTACGTAAACACTCAGGCCAAGATTCTGGCAACGATTGCCAGCCATTAAAATCGCGTTGGCTAACTACAGTCACCACGGTTTCCAACATGAAAATGGGCTGAGTTTAAGCTGGCCATAGTCGGGAATTTCAATGGTTAGACGATCTATTTTTCGCCATTTAAGCTGTTGCCATAATTGGTGCAACGTGGCTGCTATATCAGTAAGTTGTGTCTGCCAATCACCTTCTAAATCTAAACTATCAAACACCAGAAGATAATGGCCTGATTGTCGGTTAATAGCAGTGATATCTATGTCAGATGAATAATCCGTGTCTGATTTGTCAGCCAGTTGTTGTAACAAACTATGTTGCCCCATTACTGTCTGCCAATAGTTAGAGCGTAACTTCAGTTCGCCTTTACCCCAAAACCACAGACTATTAATCGGTAAAAGCCCTTGCTGTTGGCGTTTCATATTAACGGGCGATTCAAATAAACTCATTTGAATTTCATTCCAAAGTCGGATCCATGCTTGACGTTGAAAGTGTTGACCTGTTGGTAATGCTGTTTGTACGGCTTTGCCCGATACATCAGCCAAGGCGGTGAATTCTAGCTCTGGCATAGTCTCAAGATGTAACAGCCATTGATCATTTGAATGTTTAACCAAAGTAGCATCATAATCAGCCAATAAGGGTTGAATGATATTAATGATTTGCTCGGCATCATCGTCGCTGATAGCAAGATCAGCAGAAAATAGTAATAACTGATCGCGATCGGCATGTAGATAACAGGGATCTGCACATAAAACGGCAGTGTTATTAGTACGTAAACTCGCCAAAGGTAAATCACGACTGAGCAATGGCTCGGAACTAAAAAGCCGCGTTAACAACCGCGTTAAATTATCTGAATGTTGAGTAAAATCTGCTTTGTGAAAAAGAGTACTGATAGGCGATGGGATTATGCTTGAATTAATTTCTTGTTCAAGAATCGGTGCAAATCCCGGCAAAACAGTCGTTATATTTGCTTTAGCCATGTGTTAATACTTGGCGTATAAACGGAATAGTTAACCGTCGTTTTGCCGCCATCGATTCTTTATCCAGAATATGTAATAAGTTGATCAGCTCTCTAATGTCACGACTATGATGACGGAGCATATAACTTGCAACTTCTTCCGATAACTCTAAGCCCCGAGCTTGTGCTTGCACAATCAAAGCTTGTTGTTTAGCCGTATCATCTAAACTATCCAGTTGATAAATCAAGCCTGTTGCCAAACGTGATCGTAAATCAGGCAGCTTAATGGCACTGGTTGCAGGATTATGTGTTGAGCCGATCAAAAGATGGCAACCAGATTGTTGGAGGCGATTAAAACAGTGAAATATGCCCTCTTCCCATACAGTGTTTCCTTCAATCGCTTCTAGTTCATCAATACAGAGAAGATCTAATTGTTCAAGAGATTCAAGCACAGCCGGTGACGTAGATGAGACTAACTCAGCTAAGGGTAAATATAAAGCACGTTTACCACTATTTAGAGCATATTCAACCGCAGCCATTAATAAATGTGATTTACCAGATGACTGCTCACCCCATAAATACAAGTAGCTAATGCTAGCTAGCTGACAAAACTCGGTCACGGCCTTTTTCACTTCAATTTGACTGAAATGAAAATTTTCAAGTCGATAAACTTCTTGTGGGTTCAACCTTAACGGCAGTTGAGTTGCCAATGTCTGCATGGTGATGTTCTTTTATGAATAGAGTTGGCTTGCAAGATAACGTTGATGGGCATGACGCAAGATAACCATGACCACTGCTGCCACAGGTAACGCTAACAACACGCCGGTAAACCCAAATAGTTGACCGCCAGCTAAGACGGCGAAGATAACTGCAACCGGATGTAGGCCTATCCGTTCACCAACAAAGCGTGGTGTTAATAACATGCCTTCTATTGCTTGAGCTACACCAAATACAACTACAACCCAGACAATCGGTAACCATTCATGGAATTGTAAAAAGGCAGCCGCACCAGCAAGCGTGATTCCAACGATCAAGCCTAAATAAGGCACAAAACTCACTACACCTGCAATAAAACCTAATAATAATGCGAGTTCAAGTCCTATAATTGACAAACCAATGGTATAAATTGTCGCCAAGGCAAACATAACCATAAGTTGTCCTCGAATAAAGGCCGCGAGCATTTCATCACATTCTAACGATAAAACAATAATCTTATCTGCATGGCGTCGCGGTAATAATTCTCTAAAGCGTGCAACCAACTCATCCCAATCCCGCAACAAATAGAAGGTCACAACAGGAACTAAGACTAAATTGGCAAGCCATTGCAAAATAGCCATACCTGAATGTGTCATATACGTGACTAAGCCACCGGCAACTTTGCCGACTTGACTCCAATAATTCATCAGCGCTTGTTTTAACGTTTGCAAGTCAAACACTTCAGCAGGAAAACCGTGTGACGTTAACCAAGGAATCAATGTTGTTTGTAACACATTGAAATAATCAGGCAAGCGTTTAAATAATGCTGAAATTTGGGCTGATAGCATTGGAATCAATACTAATAAGAACAGCAATCCTGCTATTAATAACACGGCAAAAACAATGGTGACGGACATGGTGCGAGATAATTTATATTTCTCTAACTTATCAACAACTGGATCGCCAAGATAGGCTAATAGTGCAGATATGAAAAACGGGGTAAGTACCGGTGATAGTTGATAAAACAACCAACCTGACGCCACCAAAGCGATAATTAAAAATAGTTTATAACTGTCACTCATTGTCGATTCTTGTGTTGCTGCCATGCACGTAATCCCCAAACGACGATATATTCCGTTCCACTGTTAATAACACTTGCTACTACCAACCATATTGCCACTGATGTAATAACGTGTAGTTGTTCAAACCATTGTTGCTCTAATATCACCAATAACACCAAAGCAATTTGCAAAGTGGTGTTAATTTTACTACTCCATAATGGCAATAGTGTGAATTCACCTATCAAATAATGATAAGCCAAGCCACCAAGTACAATAATGATGTCACGGGCTAGAACCAACCATAATAACCACATCGGCACCAAGTCCAACCATGCTAAACATGCAAAACTGGCAACAAGTAATAGTTTATCTGCTAGTGGATCTAAAATAGATCCTAAGCGCGATTCCCAATGAAAATGTTTCGCTAAAAAGCCATCTAAGGCATCCGAAAAACCCGCTATCGCAAATAATACTAATGCTGTTGAAAATTGTTTATCTAGCAATGCGATAACGACTGGAACAACCAGTACGATTCGTAGGATTGAAATCGCGTTTGGGAGATCGCGTGCTCTCAAGGCGTTAATCGATACGTCATGGTTTGATCATAGTCACTGGATGTATCTTTACGTAGTAACTGACCTATCGCTAATGTACGATTAAATAACGCTAAATCGCCCTCGATTGAAACTAATAATACAAGCTCATCTTGCTCTAGATTCTTGATTGCGACGTGAGACACATATTGCAAATCACTTAAATAATGCGTTACTCGTGCATAGTCAGCATAATCACGCACATTACTGATATGTAATTCATATTCTTGCCCCGAAGCACTTGTTGCTACAACTTGGCTAAATCGTCGAGCAAGGCGATCGGTTAATTCATCAATGCCACTACGTATTGCAAAATTGACATCACCACGTGATTGCCAATTGTCGGTCTCACCATTAATGATCGATTGCCATGAAATTCGAACTTGCTTATCCGCCGAAATAGTCATACTTGCCATTAAAATGACTTGAGCAGCATAACGTTGTGAAGCTTGTATTATTGATTCGGATTGTCCTGCCCATAATTCAGGAAATGACACCAAACGCTGATCATTTAAATCCATCACCGGTAGCAGGATCGGTAAACCACGCATTTCAGCCGCGCTGTCTAATGCATTTTTTACGGCTAAATTGTCTTGATCATCTGCCAAGATAGCTTCATGTTGTTGGTCTTTAATCGCCATCCATACCAAAACATCAGGACGATTTTTACCCCAAATAGGTAATTGATTATTAGAAAGAAGGCGATTTAAACTTGGCTGATCAAACGTAAGTAATAATTCCAGTTCATCAGGTTTAGTTAAATCGTCGCTGATCTTATTAACGCGACGATATTGATATTGCTGAATCAAGTTCTCAGTCTGTGCGAGGATGGGTGATAAATCCGCAATATCAAGTGATGAACGGTCACCAACCACTTTTAGAATTGTCTGTCGTAAAATTTCAGGTGCGACCAACTGACGTTGTTGTTCGCTCTGATCGCTGACAGCAAAATGGGATTGATATAAATCAGCAACTTCACCACTAAAAGCGTTAGTTGAGATCAAGGTAATTAGAACAAAAAATAATCTATGCATTGTGGTATTCTATCACGCTGTTTTTATTGGCGTGAATGCCGTTTTTTAACTTCAGGAATATTCCATGACAAACACTGTCGACTCCACGACCACATCTTTAAGTTACCGCGATGCAGGTGTTGATATCGAGGCAGGTAATGCCCTTGTAGATCGCATCAAACCTTTGGCTGCTAAAACACGCCGTCCTGGCGTTATGGCTGGACTTGGTGGCTTCGGCAGCATGTTTGAATTACCGCTAGATCGTTATAAAAAACCTGTTTTAGTTTCTGGCACCGATGGTGTCGGTACAAAATTACGTTTAGCGATTGAATCTGGCATCCATAATACAATTGGTATCGACTTAGTAGCAATGTGCGTTAATGACATCATTGTATTAGGTGCAGAACCGCTTTTCTTCTTAGATTATTAAGCGACCAGTAAACTCGATATTGATGTAGCTGAATCCGTTGTTTCTGGTATCGCTGATGGTTGTAGTTTAGCTGGCGCAGCACTGGTCGGTGGTGAAACTGCAGAAATGCCAAGTATGTATGAAGATGGTGATTATGATTTGGCCGGTTTCTGCGTTGGTGTTGTTGAAAAAGACAATGTTATTGATGGTAGCCAAGTACAAGCGGGTGACGTATTAATTGGTTTAGCATCGTCTGGTCCACATTCAAATGGTTATTCATTAATTCGTAAAATTTTAGAACGTAGTGATGACACCTTAACCACACCATTTGCTGGCAGCACATTGGGTGAACATTTATTAGCACCTACCAGAATATATGTTAAATCATTATTGCAACTACATGAAAAGATCAATATTCATGCCTTATCACATATCACTGGCGGTGGTTTGCTAGAGAATATTCCTCGTGTATTACCTGAACACGTTAACGCGATAATTGACGCTAAAAGTTGGCAGCGCCCTGCTATCTTTGACTGGCTACAACAACAAGGCAATGTCATTGATTCTGAAATGTATCGTACCTTTAATAACGGTATCGGTATGGTAGTGTGTGTTGCTAAAGAAGATGCTGAACAAACACTGTCGTTGCTCGCTGAACTTGGTGAAGAAGCCTACCAAATCGGTCATATCGAAACATCATCAGATGCAACTCCAGCTGTGATTGTTAACGCATAATGTCAGTCACAGCCAATACCCCAAACATCGTTATTTTGATCTCTGGTCGTGGCAGCAACATGATCTCGATCGTAGAAGCGATTAATAACGGTTTGCTTCCCGTTACTGTTTCAGCCGTCATTAGTAATCGACCTGATGCTGCTGGTTTGATTTATGCCCAAAACGCCGGGATTAAAACAACGGTTATTGATCATACCCAGTTCGAAAGTCGTGAAACATTTGATCAGGCTTTAGCAAAAGAAATTGACTTATATAGTCCTGATTTAGTGATCTTAGCTGGTTTTATGCGAATCCTAACCAGCGAATTTGTTGAACATTTTGCAGGAAAACTGATCAATATTCATCCGTCATTATTGCCAAAATTTAAGGGCTTACATACCCATCAGCGTGCTATTGATGCTGGTGAAAAAGAGCATGGTGCCAGTGTCCACATTGTGACACCTGAACTTGATGATGGCCCGGTTGTCTTACAAGCACGTGTGCCAATTCTAGACAATGATACGGCTGACAGTTTGGCGGCACGTGTACTAGAACAAGAACATAGCTTATATCCAGCAGCTATTCGTAAATTAGTGGTAGGTAACTAAACGTTTTAAGTAATTCATTATGGCAAAATTAATCAGGATCTTATTATTGCTTGGCCTAGCCCAATTAGCATGGTCGCAAGGACTGTGGGCGAGTGAGATCCCTGATTTTTCTGCTAACTACTTAGTTAAACTTAATGGATTACAAGCAGGCGAACTTAAACGTACACTCGTTACCAACGAAGATGGTTCACGTTTATTTAGCTCTGAAAGCCAAGCTAAAGGTGTATTTTCACTATTCAAACCTGATTTAGTTACAGAAACATCAGTCTGGCAAAATCAGGATAATGCCATTCGTCCCATAAAATATGTTTATCAACGTACAGGTGGCAAAAAAGAAAAATTCATGCAATTGGATTTTGATTGGCAAAAAAATATACTGCACATTGATGATAAACAACATCCTTGGTCGCTGGCGTTAAAACAAAATACACTTGATAAACTGGTCTATCAGCTAAGCCTAATGGCTGATCTTGCCGAAAACAAATCACAATTTAGTTATCACATTGCAGATGGTGGCAAACTCAAAACCTACGATATTCAAATTAAAGGTCATGAAGTCATTACTACCCCTTTGGGCAAGATTGATACAATAAAACTATCTCGTCATCGTGATGAACCTAAAGGACGTGAAACGGTTTTATGGTGTGCCCCTGCCCTTAACTATCTGCCTGTTATGCTTGAACATAGTGAAAAAGGTGGCACAGTATTCACGGCAGTACTCCGTCAGCTTAAAGGAATAGCGATAACAGATGCGTTTGAGGCCTTACAACCCAGTACAAAAACTGGTTTTATGCCATGACAACCGAGCACAAAAAGCACTTTACTATTGTTGATGAAATAGTAGTCCATGACGGATTTTTTAAAATAAAAGAAGTTAAGCTCAAACATACCTTATATAAAGGTGGTTGGACTCAAACTATTACTCGCGAACTATTTCATCGAGGCAACTGTGTCGCCGTGCTGTTATATGATCCAGTTCGTGATGAAGTGGTAATAATAGAGCAATTTCGCGTTGGTGCACTTCAATTGCCTGAGCAACAGCAAGCTTGGTTATTGGAAATAGTAGCAGGTGCCATTGAAGACGGTGAAACAGCTGAAGAAGTAGCCTATCGCGAGTCAGTTGAAGAAGCAGGCTGTGCCATTTTAGAACTTATCAAAATTAATGATTTCTTTACGTCACCCGGTGGAACGTCAGAATTATTGACCCTATTTTATGGCAAAGTTGATACATCGAATGTTGGCGGCCTGCATGGCTTAGATCACGAAGATGAAGATATTTCTGTCACAACCATGAAATTTGACGAGGTATATCAACTGTTATTGGATGGCAAAATCCTGTCTGCCATCCCTATCATTGCAATTCAATGGTTGTATATCAACCGAGATAAACTGCGTTCACAAGCCAGCAATTAATGGCTTAATGATTCAATGCCATAAACAGCACTTAACGTATGCTGTTCATTAGGATTTAAAACGACGATATCATTAGCGGCATTGACTGTTTCAATACAAATAAACTGACGATAGCTATTCTTACCCAGATCTTTAATGCTTACTACATTCTCAGCCCACGGATTCCAAACCACGGTCGTATGCCCTCCAGCTGATGAAATTGCGACTTTACGGTTCAGGCCTGAATCGACTAAATAGACCATATAAGGTGCCGCCTGGTAAATACGATCGATTTCCTTATCAACGACAATATTGCCTTCCTGTATTTTAAGATTAAACTCATCTAACTTATCTAAGTAATACTTGTTCGCAAGCCCAGTAACATAAACATTTTCAATATCACTGATCTTAAAATAGGTATGCAGCGCTTGTGTAAATGAGAATGCCTTTTTGCCTGTATTTCGAGTTGTTGAGTTTAAGGTAAGTTTTTTCCCCACAACAAAATCAATATAAAGATCAAATTGATAAGGCCAAACTGAACGGCTTTCATCTGTATCGGATAACAGTAATGTTATCGACGTACTACCATCTGTTAGTGCTTTGGTTTCAACAATTTGCCACGGCTGATTGCGCGCAAAACCATGAGAAGGCAAACCGAAGCCAGAGGTATCATCACCGAACCAAGGCCAGCAAACAGGTGTGCCACCACGGATGGCTTCACCATCTCTATAAACAGCCTGTTCACTTAAATAGAGTAAGTCTTCAGCTTCATCATGAGGCTTAAATGATAATATTTGACCGCCATACGTCGAAATTCTAGCCGAAGCAAATTGATTGTTAATTTCAATCATAGTAAAGCCATTATCACCTTTACTAAAACTAAGTTGGTCTTCGATAGCAAATTTTTTGGTAAGGGCGTTTAAATCTGTCACAGTTACATCTCATAGTTTAAAAACGCAAAAAGGCGAGCTCAAGAGCCCGCCTTTCAACGTTGAAAGTACAGTTAAGTAATACTATACCTTAAATATCCTTTTAGTGGTGATGACCACCTGCACCATGAACATGGCCATGTGCTAATTCTTCTTCACTTGCTTCACGCACTTCACGAATTATCACATCAAAGTTTAATTCAACACCTGCTAGAGGGTGGTTACCATCAACGGTTACCATTTCATCAGTGATAGCAACAACGGTAACCATAACAGGACCATCGTCTGTTTCTGATTGGAATTGCATACCCACTTCAATATTATCAACACCGCCAAATAATTCTTTTGGTACGTCTTGTTGCATATCTTCATGACGTTCGCCATAAGCATTTTCAGGCGCGATAGTCGCTTTAACTTGATCGCCCGCTTCTTTACCTAATAATGCATCTTCTAAACCATTGATGATGTTACCAAAACCGTGAAGATACGCTAAAGGACCTGCGCCTTCAGAACTATCAATCACTTCACCGCTATTGTCTGTAAGAGTGTAGTCGATTACTACTACTGCATTTTCTGCAACTTTCATTTTGGATTCTCCCGAAATCTTTAATTTACATATATTTACTGCTGCAGCGTAAAACTACAACTTAACGCGTCTACACCGATCATTTCAGTCAAATCACAGGTAACGTGTGCCTTTGAAATAGCACCAGAAACATTGTCAAAAGCCATACAGGCTCCTAGGGCAATTCAAAGCGGCTATAATATCACAAACATTAACCTCACTAAACGTCAAAATATCTGAATTTATTAGGTTTCTTGGTCGTTAAAATTCAAAACCAAGGTGTGCAATGCGTTTGTCTCCAAAAATAACAGCAATGCCTAACCGTTATAGATGACATATTAAAATATGATAATTACTGGTCTAACTTAATGCCTCGACTACTACTGTTTAATAAACCTTATGATGTACTAACGCAGTTCACTGATGAAGCCGGTCGGCAAACATTAAAAGATTTTATCGAGGTTAGAAACGTCTATCCTGCCGGCCGTTTAGATCGTGATAGTGAAGGTTTAGTACTTTTGACCGATTCAGGTGAATTACAACATATCATCAGTGATCCTCGCCATAAACTTGAAAAAACGTATTGGGTTCAAGTAGAACATATCCCTGATGAACAAGCTTTAGAACAATTACGTCAAGGTGTTGAATTAAAAGATGGTTTAACTAGACCTGCCAAAGCCAGATGCATTGAACCTCCGCCTGTTTGGGATCGAAATCCGCCAATTAGAGAAAGACAGTCCATACCAACTCAATGGATAGAACTCAAAATTACTGAAGGTAAAAACCGCCAAGTTCGCCGCATGACTGCCGCAGTTGGTCACCCTACCCTTAGATTAATTCGCTATGCAATTGGTGACTGGACTATCGATCAGCTTGAATGTGGACATTGGCGAGAAGTATCAGCACCGTCCATGATAAAATCTGCGGATGATTTGGACACCCAGAACGACAGTAGCCGCAATCATCGAACGCGAAAATCGCTTTCTGATGGTCGAAGAAATAATCGACGGCAAACTAACTCTCAACCAGCCCGCCGGACACCTCGAATCCGGCGAAAGTCTGATTGATGCTGTCATTCGAGAAACACAAGAAGAAACCGCATGGCAGTTTAAGCCGACGGCGCTAGTTGGTATCTATCGCTGGCAACATCCTGTTAAAGGCGACACCTATATGCGTTTTAGTTTTACCGGTGAGGCGATTCAATATGATGCTGCTCAACAATTAGACGATGATATTGAAAATGCTGTTTGGTTAAGTCACAAACAATTAATGAGAAGACAATCTGAATTTCGTAGCCCCTTGGTTTTGGACTGTATTAATGATTATTTATCAGGCCAACGTTACCCATTAACTCTATTGCACAATTAATTATGTCAGAACAAAAAAAAGTAGTTGTCGGCCTTTCCGGCGGTGTGGATTCTTCTGTTGCAGCCTTATTGCTTAATCAGCAAGGTTATGATGTTGAAGGCCTATTTATGAAAAACTGGGTCGACTTTGCTGAAGAAAGTGAATGTACGATTGAAGAAGATCGTAAAGATGCACAATCTGTTGCTGCAACGGTTGGCATTCCGTTTCATGAAGCTAATTTCGCCATGGAGTATTGGGATTATGTGTTCAAACATTTTCTTGATGAATACCGAGCTGGGCGTACTCCGAATCCCGATATCTTATGTAATCGTGAAATCAAATTTAAGGCTTTTTTAGATCATGCCTTGGAATTAGGTGGTTATATGATTGCCACGGGTCACTATGCCCGGGTTGAAGAGCGTGATGGCCAGTTTCATCTATTAAAAGGTCTTGATCACAATAAAGATCAAAGTTACTTCCTGTATACACTGGGCCAAGCACAATTATCACGCACCTTATTTCCATTAGGTGAATTGCCAAAACCCGAAGTCCGTCGCATTGCCGAGCAAGCCGGTTTTATCACTCACGACAAAAAAGACAGCACAGGTATTTGTTTTATTGGCGAACGCCGTTTTCGTGAATTTTTAAGCCGTTACATCCCTGCACAACCGGGCGAAATGCAAACGCCAGAAGGCAAAGTGGTTGGCGAACATGCTGGTTTAATGTACTACACTTTAGGTCAACGCCAAGGTTTAGGTATTGGTGGTCGTCAAGATAGTACTGGCGAACCTTGGTTTGTTGCTGGCAAAGATATGGACAACAAAATTTTATACGTGGTGCAAGGCGATCATCCATGGCTACATAGTCAATCTTTAAAAGCTGAGCAATTATCATGGGTGGCAGGTCATCCTCCAACTTTTCCATGCAAGGCAACGGCAAAAACACGCTATCGTCAGCCAGATCAAGCCTGTGTCATCAGCCAAGATGACGATGGCAAAATTCATGTTGAATTTGAACAAAAACAACGTGCCGTCACACCTGGTCAGTCTGTGGTATTTTATCTAGATGATGATTGTTTAGGTGGTGGCATAATTGTTAGTACCGATGCACCGGGTATTCATCCATGAGTTATAGTTCACGCGAGCGTGATCGTGTTATCGCCCTCTCTGCTTTAGTTCAAATAGTGGCCTTAGTTCAGCAAATTGCTGATACCGGGCAATGCAATAAGCTTGAGTTTGAAACTGCCTTAACTAGCTTGTTAGCAATAGATGCAGAGAGTACCGAAGCTGTTTATGGTGGTTTAGGTCAACTTAAATCGGGCATAAAACAACTCAATCAATTGTTATCGAAAAACAAAGATAAACAGGATGTTAGTTTGCTTCGCCACATCATTAGCTTATTACACCTTGAACGTAAACTTGCGAAACGTCCTGCTATGATGGATTTAATCAGTCGTGAAATGGAGCAAATACCACAACAAATAGAGTATTTTGGCGAAATTACAAACACGCATGTAGTTGCTCGTTTTGCTAATATCTATCATCGAACAATCAGTGAGTTATCACCACGGATTCATGTCCACGGTGATCCTAATTTTTTACAACAACCTGATAATGTCAATCGTATCCGTGCACTATTACTTGCTGGCATTAGAGCCACTATTTTATGGCAACAAAAAGGTGGGCGTCGCTGGCAGTTTTTATTTCAATCAAACAAGATTTTAGCTATTTCCACAGATTTATATAAACAAATTCCATAGACCATATTCTATCGATATCAACGATTATTAGAAGTAAAGCCTTATAAGCTATAAATTGAGTGCAAAAGCACGTTACACTGTTGTCAATTTCAAACGCTAGTTAGAAACTAACATGAGGAGCGGAGCGAGTTTGACTAATCAACCCAAAAAACTAAGTCTCACTACAAAAGTGTTAATAGGAATGTTTTCCGGCATTCTAGTTGGTCTCGTCTTCAACTTAACTGGCCTACAATCTGACGGTAGTTTTGTGAAGACCTATATTGTCGATGGTGCCTTTTTTAT
>JBFIJJ010000067.1:0-12973 GCA_041600795.1 Methylophagaceae bacterium
CATTTGGGGCGGATACGGGCGGGACGACTGATGCTATATACACCACATCGGAAACAGGGGCTATCACAATAGCGGGAACCCCAGCCAAAAGTGACCTGCTTTTCTTTCAGATTTACCGAGACGTGTCCGATGCGGGCGATAACATGGCTATAGATGCAAGCCTAGTCAGTGTCAAATTATTCTACACAACGGACGCTATTAACGATGCTTAGACTAAATAATCTTGTTGGGTTTGGAGTGGGCGGTGGCTACACCATAAGGAATAGCGGTTTATTTGTACAGTCAGAGAGTGATCATTTATCTCGGACACCTGGCGGCGCGAGTAATCAGCAAAAATGGACTTGGCATGGAATGATAAAAAGGGTCAGTATTGGTTCTGCGCAATCCTTGTTTGCTGCGGGAGTTAGCAGTTCAGACTTTTCAGGTCTGTATTTTGACGCGAGCGACAACTTAAAATGGTGGGACTACCCGTCCGCAAGTAATGGCAGGCTGTACTCAACGGCAACTTTTACTAGCACCTCTGTATGGTATCCATTAACCATGATCTATGATTCAGCTCAAGCGGCATCAGCGGATAGGGTGAAGCTTTACGATGGCGACACATTGCTCAGTGTCACGACTGATACAGCAGTTCCTTTGAACAGGTCATCTGATATAAATAGCACCTATGAGCATAATTTAGGGCGGCTGGTATCAGGCTTTTGGGATGCTGATCAATATATGGTTAATGTTCACTTTATAGATGGGCAGGCATTAGATCCAAGTAATTTTGGCGATATGGTGGGCAGTGATTGGGTGCCAAAACGCTATAGTGGTTCTTATGGGACTAATGGTTTTAAACTTAATTTCGAGAATGGCGCGGACTTAGGTGAAGACTCAAGCGGCAATGGAAACGGCTACACCAATACCGGTGTCACTCAAACAGCAGTAGTCCCATAGTTCAACATTAGGGAGTTATAAATGCACGACTTAATTAAAGACGGTTCAATAATTCAAAGCAGAGATTTTGGCAGTGATACACCGCCTGTCCTTGCAGGCAATAAAGGTGAGTGGTTTCCTAGAGTCACGATTGGCCCACCTTATGATCCTGCAACCCAAAACAGAGAACTAGTCAAAACAGTCACAGCAACAGAGAGTGTCTGGACATATACGGTCACAGAAAAAACGCAAGGTGAATTAGACGCTATTGTTGATGGCGCTAAAGAAGGTCAGCTAAATTCATTTAATACGGCCCTATTTGAAATTTTGTATAACTACGACAAGCGATTAAGAGTGTTAGAAGCTAATCCCATCAAGACGAAAGCTGAGTTTAGAGACATCATTAAGTCGCTATTGTAATTCAATCAATTAACCTAAAAACACAGGCCGCGAAAGCGGTTTTTTTATGGATGAAATATGTATAAACCTGCCTCATATAAAAAAGCCTGTCCGACAACTAGAGCCTTTGTTTGTAATGGGTGCGGGACTAAAGGTATTGGTGGCTGGTTCGTGCCTAATACAGTTTACGGTCTAAGTATTCTTGAGGCTTGCAATATCCACGATTGGATGTATTGGGAAGGCCGAACCGAATATGACAAAGAATTTGCTGATTGGACGTTTCATCAAAATATGCTTGAGCAAATAGAGCAAGGTCACAAGTGGCTTAAATGGCTACGTAAGCGACGAGCCAAAAAATACTACCTTGCTGTTGCGGCGTGGGGAGATTCGGCATTTTGCAAAGGCAAGCCAGTTATTTAGAGGTGATTATGACGCTAGGACAAAAACAGAGAAAGTTCACATCTATGGTCGGGATGCTTATTAAATGGGCGTACGAGAACGGCTATGAGTTGACGGTAGGCGATGCTTATCGTGATCCACGTGTCTTTGGTGCGGTAGGCGTAAAGAAAGCCTACAGCAGCAGCAAGTCAAATCATAAATCAAGACTAGCTATCGACTTTAATTTATTTAAAAACGGCAAGTACCTCACAAAAACAGAAGACCATCAGCCGCTTGGTGAGTATTGGGAGTGGCTGGGCGGTTCATGGGGTGGAAGGTTTAACGATGGCAATCATTACTCATTAGAGCATCAAGGAAGGAAATAAATCATGTATAAATATATATTATTACTTATGTTCATCGCTATGCCAGTGCAAGCTGATAGCATTATGAGACAACACTGCCTAGTTGAGTTATCAATGGCAGCATCAGTGCAACGCGTTAGAATTAAAACAGGCGAAAACAAAGAGCAAATGATTGCCAGAGCGCACGAATTTACACCGCCTAACTACATGACGCGCATGTTGAGAGCTATTGAAGTTGTTTATACCTTATTCCCGCCTAGCTATTCACCTGAAAAAGTAGCAGCATCAGTTGGTATTAGCTGTGAGAAAGCGGCTATTTAGGCGGCTCGGGTAAAGGCAGCCAGTGGGACGGACAGCACTCTTGGGCATAATTGACACCGCTTGAGCCGTCTACACCATAAATCCAACCTTGATATTTATCCTCACTAAGCCATGCAACAAAGCAATTGCACCCATCAGTCACCAGTATTCGCTCGCTAGGCGACGTTTGTGGCGCGGTATCTATTGGCTGCCATTTATCCATTTAATTACTCCTTATTATATAGGCGCTTATTTGGTATTATTATCGTACGTTTCTTGATTTGTTTTCCCCGTTGTTTTCCCCAGCGGGGTATTTTGCAAGAGGCTCAAGTTAAAGAAGCTAGACACACCAACGGTTCGGGGCATGGCGCAGCCTGGTAGCGCACTTGCATGGGGTGCAAGGGTGTATTCTTTATATATCAATAAGTTAGCGACAAATACGGGAAATAAAACGCACTTTAAAGTGACGCTTTTAAAGGCTTTGCGAGATCGTTTTCCCGTCATTTTGTCGGTTTTACGTGTCTAGTTTTTCGATCATATTTCAGCATGGTTTTTCTATCCTTATGACCTGATGCGTCCATTTTAGCATCGTCACCACCTTCCACATCAGACACGCCCGCAGCTTTGATGTCATGGAAGTTATACGGCTCAATACCCATTCCCCTCATCTTGGCCTTTAAACGCCGCCACGCGCTTTTAAATGCGTCCTCTTTTATCATTTGACCCTTTGCATCATGTAGCACATACATGCTTGCTATTTCATGGGGTGACTTGACAGCCTCACTCAGCCTATCAGACCATTGCGTGATAGTGCTTCGACTTCCTTTTGACCGCTTCGTGTCAAAGCCTTCCTCTAGTATTTGCGACTTTCTGGCGTTGAGTATTTCTATGCGCCTCATTCTGCACAAATATGCCAATTCCATTGCTTGTTGAATGTAAACGGGGGCAATAGCGCGCACCTTATTATATTCATCTTCTGTCACATATCGCTCACGCGCTTTTTCTTGATTAGGCTTTACAACGTGGCAGGGATTGTTTGTTTTTACATAGTCACGCTCAAGCGCCCAATTCCATGCCACTGATATGATGGCTAACTCTCTATTGCCTGATACCGGCGAACCGTCTCTTGCTCTTGCGTCAAGATATTTACGCAACGCGCCTGATGTTATTTTAATTAATTCTGCATCACCAAACACAAGGCCGCTTTTCATCTTATAAGCAATGATGCGGTCAATCATTTGAGTTCTATCGGCGCGGGTTCGCTCTGCTAGTTTTAGAAATTGCGCACTGGCTTTGTAGTCATACAGCAACCATCGCAAGTTTTTAGTTTTGTTCTGTTTGAGTTCTTCGTATTTTTGCCAAATTTCTGAAATAGCGGCATCGGCAGGGCATAGCGTCACCGACTTCATAGGCCGATCTTTACCCGTATAAAGCCTTAAAACGTAGCCATGCTTACGTTTATATACATACGGTGGGAGTTTGTCAGTTCGTCTTTTTGGAGGCATTAGAAATCAACATCATCACTTGTACTGGCATCTTTTAGACTATCATTTATTGCATCAAGAGTGGTAATTGGATGGCCTATAGCGTCCAGGTGAAAGCGCACATTCCTCTCGCGCATCACACGCATTAGCTTGGCAGGCTGTTTGCAACCAAACCAATCATAAAGCGCATCTGTTTTAATTAATTGAGACAATTTTAATCCTGATCTCTTTTAAATAGCGGCTCATTGCAGCATGGTGTAAACTTTTATTGTCACTTCTCCAGCTCACTAATAATTGCTGCTTTGACTATAGTTTCTTGCAGTCCCTCACCATTTAGCTCCATAAAGGAACTAACTTGGCCCGCTAGTTCATACTTAACCATCAACTCAAAGCACTGAGCCATACCCTCTACAGTAGGTGAGCAGGGATTGAAAGGCTTTCTACCGTGAAAGGTTAAGCTGCCACAAGTCCCTTGTGGCTTTCCAAGCTCGTCAACCCATACATAAAAATTAACATGCTTGCTTATAATTAACTTTCTATGCCACCCATAACAAACAGTAGCCGCCCATTCTCTCAACTGCTTCTCGTCATTGCAGTCTAGGATTTCGTTTTTAGTTGGTTTAGTTGTCATGGGTGTCTCCTTTTTTCAAGACATCTTGGGCAAAAATCCCACTTACTGCCGCTAAACACTTCTTCGGCAATACTCCAGCCCTGCCTCTTGGCAGCATCAATAACCTCTTGCTTATCATCAAAAACCCAAGAACCTGTTCCATGCTCAAAGAAGCCGTTATTACAATCAGTGCATCTAAGAGAATAATTGACATCTATGGTCATCACTCTATCTCCTGTTGTTTAGTCATATCTACTTATCCTTATCTGTTTTTACTTGTTTTAAATCATTAAGGACATCAAGGTGGTGAATTAAGTCAATAAATGCTTTTTCAACTTTTACATATTCAGACTTAATTGCTTTTGTTTTCACTGTATCTCCAAGTGATATTTCACCACGAAGCCTGAAAATTATGTTTTGTATTGTTTCTGTATCTTTTTCCATCACTCACTCCTTGCTTTGGGTTCTTGGTTTGTTAGTCATATCTACTTATCCTTATCTGTTGGTGACCAAATACTTAACGCTCTTTCAAATATGGGCGCTAAATTCTCACTCCAATCAGCGCGAAAAAGAACCTTGTCTCGGTCACAGTCTTTAAAGGTTATTACATCATCTTCAAAAAGGATCTCGACTTCCATTTCATTGTCATCATCGGGATCAACTACCGTAATGTTGATTGATTCTTTCATTTTTCTTCTTTGCTTTGGTTTCTTAGTTGGTTGGCGTATTCATACAGTTGCTTAACCTCGCACACAGCTCTATCCGTACCGTCTAGGTTAATTCCTGATATGACATACCCAAACATTCCCGTTGCTTTCTCAATAACATCAGCATCATGCCATGCTAACCATCTTTCCCCCACTATTTCAGCGTCGGATAATCTTGACTTTAACTCAGCGTTTTGTTGTTGCAACCTATCGTTATCATCTAAAGCATCGGCAATAGCCTTACCTACATAGTCTGGACAGCGCGTGTTAATAAACATTACTGCTTTATCTAATTCACTCACTTTCATTCTCCTTGCTTTGGTTTCTTAGTTGGCTGGCGTATTCAAGCATTTCGCCAACAGTCATCCATGAGTTTTTATTGCCACCTAAAAATTCATTAATCATCTTCTCAACAACACCAGCATCATGCTCTGCTAGGCTTGTTTGTGGTGACTGACTTAACGCGTCCAGCATTTCGTTATGCGCCTTTGAGCCTGAACCAATGCTATTCAGTTTGTTATCATCAAGATAATCTGTTGAATACCTAATTGCGGCTATCAGACGCTCATTACTCGCCATTAACTCATCGTTTTGTTGTTCTAAATCTGCTATATACTGCATGCTAGTTTCTGGCAGTTCAGCTAATTCAATATTACTTGGCTCAATCACTTTCCTACTCCTTTACTTCTGGGGCTGGTTTGTAGCCACATGTAGAATGACAGCTATTACCTAGTACCTTCAAATAGCTTCTAGGAAATTCAATAACGTCTTTACTAAAAACACGCCTATATAAGTCAGCATCAACAGCGAAACCCTTATCCTTTAAGTGGCTTTCCCAGTCTGCCCTATCAATTCTTGACGCTAACCGATGATTAATGCTTATCACTCTATAACCCCTACTTTTTAGGTTCTTAGCGGTTAATTCACTCACTTTCCTTCTCCTTTACATTGAGGCCTGTCTACGCAAGCTCTCTTTAATTAAAATTTCATCATTACCCATGCCAGATGCTAGGAAGTTGGCAACGCGCCTTTCTTGTTCAAGGCCTTCTTGCCACTCATTAAAATCATCCGACATATCAACCTGCATCACTTCCTTTACTTTCGGCTTTCTCTTTTTAGGTTCTTGCGTGTCTGAGAGTTTAGATTTACCCATCGCAACGGCATGTTCTGGCGTGTGCGTTCTAAGCCTGCCACGCATTGCGCTTGGCGATACTGGATAATCTTTATCTGTTAATAAAGCCAATTCGCCGGCGTGTAGATATTCGTCTTTGTATTTATAGAACTTTGTAAATTCGGTCATGTCTATTCTCCTATTTATCCACCTAACGGCTATGCAGAATTACATAGCCAATTAGGTTTAGTTGCTGCTGATAGCTAACACCCTTTGCGATCAATGAAACTGAGGACAACTTCGCATGTCAGGATGCCTTGTATATGGACGCTATCACCCGCCCACAAGGAGTAGCTGCCCTTTTTAAAATCTAACCATTTGCGGCCTCACCATTAATCATGTGCCAATTAACATGGTGCTTTGAGCATAGCCACCTAACATTTAACGGCTGGCTATAATCGTCATGGTGGGCGTGAACGGATTCCCATATTCCACACATTTCACAAGGCTCTCTCTCCAGTTTTCCATCCCTAACCGCGTTATTAACCATGCTATGTGCCTTGTATTTGTTTACGTTTTTTTCTCTGTATTCACGTACATAATCTATGGTCTGTCTGGCTCCGCGCTTCCGATCGTAAGCCCTGTAATATTCAATATTCTTGAGTCGGTTAGCCCTTACTTTTGCTTTTCTACAGTCTTTGCATGTCCGATCGTTAGCATAAAAAGACTCACCTTTATCCTTTTCACATACACTGCAAAACATATAAGCGCTCCTAAAACGGGATATCCTGATTTAAATCATCAGCACCATAATCAGGCCCCGCACTCGGTGATGCTAGTTGTGGTGATTGCTGGCCATCTTGGTTTGGCTCGCCATTACTTTGCCTGCTATCCAGCATAGTCATACTGTCGCCAGTTATCTCGGTCGAGTATTTGTCTTGACCGCTTTGATCTTGCCATTTACGTGTTTGGATACGGCCTTCGATATAAACTTGTGAACCTTTGTGTAAGTATTGTTGAGCGACTTCGCCAAGACGGTTACGTAAAACGACACGATGCCATTCAGTGCGCTCTTTGCGCTCTCCAGTTGTTTTATCCTTCCATGACTCGCTAGTGGCTAACCGTAGATTGCAGATTGAGCCGCCATCGGGAAAGGCTTTTGACTCTGGTTCTGCGCCTAGTCGACCTACTAGAATTACTTTGTTTACACTCATCTTGCTACCTCTCCAATTTTAATAATGCGTTGTTGACCATAGACTCAATCTGTTCAACAGTTTCTATACCCATGCTTAAACCATGATTAATCATGCCTCTAAGTAGTTGTGATTCGTCTCGGTAATATCCAAGCGTTCTATTTGCTGGCGCAGCATCTTTCTTTTTTGGCGTGGACTTAACAATTAAGTGATATTGCATTCCGTCATGTTTGATCGAGCAATCTTCGAAGGTGATATTCATTTCTCTATATCCTGTTTAATAGTTTCAATTAATTCTCTAAACCCAACCAAGCGTGTATCTATTTGCTTAAATTCAGCCTTAAACTGCTCGGCGTAACACCTGACCACGAATAGTTTTTTATTTTCTGGAAAGCCGCTGCAAAAACTAATGTAGTCAATCCATTCGCGGTCTGTTTCTTTTAGGTTAAACACCAACTGCCATTTATACGTTGAATCAAACGTGCCAGACTTGAACCGCTTATATTGAACAGATGGGATAACTGATTTAATTTCAGCTAGACCATTACTGCCGACGTGTCCGTCTGGTGAGCATCCCGTAAAACCGTTATCATAAAAGCCGCCATTTGTTACATCGCAAAAGTATTCCTGTTCGTATAACATCCTTGCGATAGGCTCTTGTTCGTGACCTCTCTCCATGTGCGAGTTACTGTAGTTGTCAGGCTCAATAACACCGCCTAACTCTGTGACAGCAATATCTACAGCCAGTTTTTTAGCAGGGTCACTAAATGCTTTGCCGTAATTAGCCATCACTTTAGAGATAGCCGAACCAGTGACCTTGCCTTTTCTCAGTTCGGCCCACTGGTCGGTGTTTTGTTCTATGTCGTGAAACATTACGCAGCGGCCTGCTGTTTGATTTTTGCTTCATCATCGCTAGATACAATAACTCTTGCTTTAACCGCATCTAGGTTGCCATCACGCTTATAAGCGGCTATAGCGTTATCCCATGCCTTAGAGCCTTCTTTTAACGCTGGCATACGCTGTTGTGGTCGCTCTGTACTAATGCGTAAACCTTCCACAGTGTCACGACCAAACCTGACATTGTGATCAACATAAACAGTCACTGGAATGTTCTTCCAGTCGTCGATAAATGGTGACTCAGCCAGTGCTTTTAATGTGCGAGAATTAACGGCGTTTAATATCATTGGTTTTAATGTTTCGCCTTGTCTTATTTCTTTTTCTGTAAAATAAGCTGTATTGAAAACATCTTTTGTTTTCTTTGATTTATCGCTTTCTAGCTCAACCCGAGCAATCGTTAAAACGGTAGGCTCTACAATGTCGGCGCTAGATAAATAAGGCGAATTAAAAGCCTTTCTATAATGTGTTTTTTCTTGCGTCATTTCCTCACTCCTTCAAAATATGCCTTTGTCTGCATTATCATTTGAGCCTCATAATTATTAATGCTTCCAATAATGCTGGCCGCAATTCTGCTTGCTGCTCGGTACTCACTCCAATTGTGCTGGTCAACTAAGCCTTGCACATCGTCAAAATCCCACATTCTTGCACCGTCAAAGACAGGTTGATCGTTTAATAAGTCATCAATTAGTTTTTCCATTTTCATCACGCCACACTCCCTAGGATTGAAAGTATTAAGATGATTACTGCCATGTATATGTAGTTCATATCGATACTCCTTGTGCTAGTGCTAGTATTAAGATAAGGGCTATAGCGTATAGGGAGTTCATTGGTCTAACAGTTCAGGGTTTTGGTAGATATTGCCGACTACGGCGTTATAACAAGCGACTTCGCATAACTCAACACTGTCCGACCTATAATCAGACAGCCATCTTCCGAACTCGTGCCATATAACCTCAGACATATATCCTTCATCATCTTGAAGGATGTCACCCTCATAAATCTCAACGCCGTTTTTATCTTTAAAGCCGGTGTATTGCATTAGCTCTACATGGCCTGTTTCTTCTTGTATAAAATCCTCAAACGAAACAGAAGCCTCTTGTGACTCACAGCTATAATTGTTATCCCTGTGAACCCGTCCTGAAAGCAAAATAAACCAATCATCATCCGACACCATTGCTTTACCGTTCCAAGCTCTAAACTTAATTTCTCTACTCATATCGCCTGCTCCCTTAACATAGCAAGTTCATCACCTGCCTTTTCAACGTCACCAGCTAGTTTTGAAACGCTTCTGGCTTTATCCTCTAAAGCATCATGCAATGCTCGCCTTTGAGCTTTTAGCTGGCGTATTTCGTCTTGTAATTGCTTTAACTCACTCATTCCAAAACTCCTTATGTGTCATCAATTCAGCTACTACATAAAACCTATTTTCTTGAAGGTCGGCATAAGCACCGTCAAAAACTTCTAACTGGACGCGCTTAATGTCATATTCTTGGTAAATAGGGCTGTATGTGTAATCAATGACTGCTGGATATTCGTAGCTGTCAATACTGATTAAGCCTTGATGTGTTGCAAGATGTGACTTTAATAACTCTATATCGCTCACCCCAAAATAGCCCAAACTAAAGCGCCCATTGATAACGAAGCTGCCAGGATAAACATCGTCATACCCATAGTTGGATGCGTGTCTATTGGTTCGCGCTTGTATTCGATAGTGCCGCTGTCTGTTTGCATTTCTATTCACCTTTCTCGTGCTTTGTTTTTAGTTACAATAGCAAACGCTAAATTATATTGCAATAGCAAATGCTATTTTTATGATTCAGCTTTGTGGCGTAGGATTAAATCTTTATTGCAATTAAGCGAGGGATCGTATGTTTAAGAGGTTCGTATCGGGCTTTCTGTGTTTATGTTGTGCAAGTGTGTTTGCTGTTCAGATTGAAGACGTAGAGGTATGCCAAGCAATGGCAACAAAAGAAATGCGTCTCGATTGTTATGACATGATTGCTAATGAAGTCGCGGGGCGAAAACCTGTAGAGGCGAAAGGAGTGATAGAGCCAAAACTGATGCAGCGCAAGCATTCAATACATATTAAAAATACAGACTTTGGCTCATGGGTAGAAGACGACGAGTGGTTAACAAGAGATACTGGGAAAAAGGTTGTTGAATTTCATGTTGACGCTGACGATGAGATCAAACTCGACAACTTTACAACTGTTAGGCCCTCAATCCGTCTTCAATGCTATGGCAATGAGATGCGTTATTTTATTCGGTGGGGTGCTTATTTGGGAACAGGGACGCGACAAGTCACATACCGATTTGATAACAACCAGCAAGTTGATCGTGCTTGGTTAATATCCTCAGAAGGTAAAAGCACTTTTGTCGAGAAGAATAGACGGCAAGGGTTTAGAGATATGTTGTGGCGGTCTAAATCCCTGACAATAGGCGTTAAGCCATATAAGGGCGCGCCTATTATCTCTAGGTTCGACATATATGGCGCTGGCGCGGTGCTAGCCCGATTAAAGGATAGCTGTCGTATTTAGAAGGGCAGTCCCGCCCATATAACCTTACCTAATACCGTGCAATCATCTGTCATAGCTATGGGTGGATATTGAGGGTTAAGCGCGACCAGGTTCTTGTTTGGCCCATCCACCTCTAACTGCTTAATTAGAATTGTTTCGCCATATCTTATTATGGCTATATCGCCTTGCTCTGGCTTCTGATTTGGGTCAATTATGATCTGATAGCCAGCGGGGATACTGCGACCACCTGATGGGTTAGTCATGCTGTTGTTTGGCATGATGAAAGCATACGAATTGAGCGGCACGCTGGGCGCTCGCTCTATCCAGTTATGATGATTGTCGTCGTTAAGTTCTGAGGGTGATTGTCCTGCTAATATTTGCTGCGCTTCCATGATAGGGACTTTCCTTGTATCAATATTAATAATCCTGTTTTTTTCAGGGATATTATGTTGATCACGGCCTGCAACTGTCAAATAACTACTTTTCCCATCTTTAATTTCCATCGTTGATCCTTCAACTTTCTGCTCTATAGTGACTAGTGGGCCTGAACCATCCAGTCTGTCAAACCAGAACTCAGGCAGGTTCAGTCTTTTCTCAAACTTCCTTGCTGTTTTCTCTGTTATTGGTCGTGTCCCATTTAGTAGCTGGCTAACGTAGCCAGGGCTAACGCCAATTTTATCAGCTAAAACCTCTTGAGTTTCGTACTCAATTAACAGTTTTCTTAAATTTTGCTGTCTCATTTCATTCATCCCCGACACTATAGCGATTGCTATTACCTCAAGCCATGAGCAAATGCTATTGCATTTATATTAAGCAAATGCTATTGTTCCTATATGAAACTCAAAAACTATATCAATACCTTGACAATCGATGAACTGAAGTCTTTTGCAGTCAAGGCCGAAACCTCTACAGCCTATATCAAGCAACTAGCGTCTGGGCATCGAAAAGCAGGCGTTAAATCCATCATTAACATTCCTATCGCATCCAACGGCAAAGTATCTGCTGCTGATTTGAGGCCTGATGTTGATTTTAATGTTAGCGAATCCGTCAACTAATGTAACCGCTAAAAGAGGAAACATAACCCATGTCACTTACCCTGCTCATTCATCACCTCCTGATAAAGCTCATTCATAGCATTTCTTACCAAGATGGAGAGCAATAAGGTGCGTAAGTCCAAGGTTGACATGGGAACTGGTTTTTTAAGTTGTTTTTTCATGGTTTCAGGCTACCTGTTTAAAAACAACAAGTAACCGCTAAAAAGGGTAGAAGTGATGATTGATGCAAATATGACAAATCACAAAGTTCTTTCAGAAAAAGAGGAAAGCGTCTTTGAGAAGCTAGCCAAAGGCATGAGCTATCAAGCTATTGCAGAAGAAACGCATCGAAGCGAGGACACGGTTAAGTTCCACGCCAAAGCTATTAGAGAGAAGTTTCACGCTAGAAGCACTTTAGAAGCCGTTGCTATTGCCATCGCTAAGGGATGGCTAGAAATCAAAGAAGTCGGCGTTAAAACAACGTTGGCTGTCGCTTTAACGCTATCAGCAGGTGTCATTGATGATGATAACGATTTGTTACGTGCAGGCCGTATAAGCCGCCCTACAGTGTCACGGAATAAGGAAGTTTAATGACAAACAAACCTAGTTGGCTTGTTCTATCAATACGCTCTGCAAAACAATCAGCAATACACTTAGCCCATTCAATATGGTGCTTGTTTGTGTTCGTCTTTACATTTGGGAAAGCGCCTAAATGAGTATGAAACTAATGGTTGCAGCCATGCAATGTACAGTTGGAAATGCAGCAAGAAAGCTCGTTTTAATAAAGCTTGCTGATAATGCAAACGATAAAGGTGAGTGCTTTCCTAGTTATCAACATATTGCCGATCAATGTGAAATATCTAAACGATCTGTTATTGACCATATTAAGCAGTTAGAAGCTAAAGGTTTTTTATCTATTAACCACAGAAAAACCAACAAAGGCAACTCATCAAACACTTATAAATTAAACTTAGAACCTAGTGCAAATTCTGCACCCCCCCTAGTGCAAAATCTGCATGGGGGTAGTGAAAAATCTGCACCACCCCCAAGTGCAAATTCAG
>JBFIJJ010000068.1:0-12591 GCA_041600795.1 Methylophagaceae bacterium
AACTTGTACGCAGATGGATTAGGCGGATTATTCATACTCAAATCCAGCTTCTTACCTTCTGTTAAACGCATTGAGTTGTAGTGGGTGAAGGCAGTTTGGGCGACAAAACAACCACTACCCGGTTGCGTTTCAACTAAGCCTCTTTTAGCAGCTTCGTTTATAGCACGTGTCACCGTTGTTAAGTCGACATTTAACACATCAGCGATATGTCGTTGAGCCGGTAATTTATCACCCGGCTTGAGTAGTCGCTCTTTAATATCGTTTTCTATTGCTTCGACAATGCCAACATATTTAACTCTTGAATTCGGCTGAATTCGTGGTGCCCATATTGTCATGATTCACCTGCTTATTTAAAACATACAATTTGATAGATATCGTATGCCTAGAGGATATTGTATGCAATTAAAACATACATAAAACTTAAATGTGGATTATTGTATGGGTTTATATTTTGTTATATGAATACAATTACCTGATTTTTAACTCGAAACTGTTTTTAGGAAAAAACTGTTTGCGCAAATAAATGGCAAAACTTATCAATCTATCGTTGCTTTAATGACGTTAACTTAAGTCTGTTTTCCTTTGCCAATGCTTTAGATAAAGTAAGAACCTTGGCAAATCCTATGCATAGCGTCGTTGGAACTGTACCCGACGCACTCCAAATTGCTACCCACCACCATATCCTAATCTTTAACATCAATATCTATAGCTCAGGAATTTGAGCAGCTTCATTGCAGAAAATATATAGCTTTGGACGAATGGATAACCGTTGAAGACGAATAGAATGCTACCAGATAGAGCCAATTTATAAAATTCTCACACTGCAATCGAGCAGACAATTTTTAATTTAAGAGGATTTTATGATGAAAAAACCAACCACAATTCAATCTGTACTATTTGTATTAACTCTGGCTGTTTCAAACGTTGCTTTGTCAGCACCTGAACACTTTGGTGACAATGTGTATTTAGGTCCTGAACCAGAAAGTGTTTCGACTCAAGTTTCCCAAAGAGGACTATCTCAACATACATATCAGATTCACCAAGTGATTCAGAATAATCTAGAAGCACTTCAAGCTCATATTGAGGTAGAACAAAACCCAACAAAATCATTACGTATGACTGAATCGTCATATCAATTTTTTGATCAATATAAATAAGCTAAAAAACAGGTATCAAGTAGCGTCTTCTCTCCGTTCACTTGATGCCTGTTTTCTTAAGCATTCAAATAACGTTCATTCCCCCTGAACTTCTCTCATATACTTATTGGAGTCCCTATATGTGCCAAACAACAAACGTAAACTCACTTTATTTAGAAGCTGACAACCCTGCCTTGCCAGCTTCTTCGCTAAAACTAAATTCATCTCATGCTGCTTTAGTCGTGATTGATCCACAAATCGATTTTTTAAGTCCTGAAGGTGTTTCTTGGCCTTTTGTTGGTGAAAGCATTACCGAAAACAATACCGTTGAAAACTTAAAAAAATTATTTGTCGCAGCCAAAGATCGTGACTTAACGGTTGCTGTTTCACCCCATTATTACTACCCTCACGATCATCAATGGAATTTTGGTGGCGCCCTTGAAAACTTTATGCACAGTATTGGAATGTTTGATCGTAAAGGGCCATTGACCTTAGAAGGTTTTGAAAATTCCGGCGCTGACTTTTTACCAGAACTTAAACCCTATATTTTAGATAACAAAACCATTATTGCCTCACCACATAAAGTGTACGGCCCAGAAACAAATGATTTGATTTTACAGTTACGCAAAAAAGGTGTTACACAAATTATTTTGGCCGGTATGGCTGCCAACCTTTGTGTTGAATCACACTTAAGAGAATTTCTTGAACAAGGTTTTGAAGTGATTGTAATTAAAGATGCAACGGCTGCTCCCAAAGCTCCCGAAGGAGACGGTTATTTAGCAGCACTAATTAACTTCCGGTTTCTTGCAAATGCATTGTGGACAACTGAAGAGCTAGTTGAGAAACTAAATCAAGCGTAAATATCAGGGCGATAATGTGTATCGCCCTTTTTTTATAATCTTAGCTTAGTGAGCTTATATATTTATCTAGCCACTGCGTGGGTGAAAGTCCTGTTTTTTTTCTAAACGCTTTTGATAAAGCTGATGTATTCTCATACCCTACTTCATTTGCTATCACGGCTATGGGTTTTCCCTTTTTCAGTTCGTTCTGAGCCACAGAAATACGCCAATCAATCAAATAGTCTCCAGGTGTTTGACCAACGATCTGTTTAAATTCATCAGCAAATTTTGAGCGAGACATAAATGCCAATGCACTCATTGATTCAAGTGTCCAATGTTCATGAGGTGTCTCATGTATTTTAACAATCACATTACATAATTGTTTATGTGCTAATCCCGCAAGTACACCACCATTAAACCGCCCATTTTCTAACACATTTCTTAGCAAGTTTACGACGATAATTTCTGTTAACTTATCCATTAACAGGTGCTTGCCCTCTCTTTCCGAAAAGGCTTCCTTAAATAAACCTTGAGCTGTCGCAGCCACATAATCATCCTGTTCAAACTCCAGCACAACCATCTCTGGTAAAGCATTAGTCAGTGGATTACTGGTGTCAGCACCATAACGAATGGATGCACAAACCATACTAACCATATCACTTTCTTTAACCCACAGTCTGTGAGTTTTTGGCCGTGGAAAAAAAATCAATGAAGGCTTATCTAAAGTAATGACTTCTCGATCAGCACTCATAACTTCCATTCGTCCAGATTCAATTAAATGAATATGCCCTTCTTTCTGCTCTGTTCCATCAAAGTTTTGTATGCCACACATTTCTCCTGAGAAAAACACACCAGCAGATATAGATAAGCGGTTCAAAATTGTTGAAAGTCTGTCCATAACGTTCCTCTGGATGATTGGATAACAAGATAAGACGATCATAGCTCAACACGACACATCAAATCTTTATAGTTTCAATCGTGCCTTGCACTTATTTAATTAACAATCTTTTGGAGATAAAAATGTTTAAAAATATTATTACAACTACAGCTGCAGCTGCTGTGCTTGCCTTTTCGGCATCAACATTTGCTGCCGATATTGATGCCAATGCAGATACTAATGATTTGGCTATCAAGGGTTATGACACCGTAGCATATTTCACTAAAGGTGAACCTACTAAAGGTGCTAAGCAATATTCAGCAACCTATAAGAACGCAATTTATCAGTTTAGTTCTGCCAAAAACCGTGACTTATTCCGTGCTAACCCGGTTAAGTATGCGCCTCAGTTTGGTGGATATTGTGCATATGGTGTTACCAAAGGTAGAAAATTCGATACCGATCCAACTGCATGGCGTGTAGTTGATGGCAAATTGTATCTGAACCTTAACCACGATGTTCAAAAAGTATGGACAAAAGATGTTCCTGGCAATATCACTACAGCCTTCGATATTTGGCCAAACATTAAGTCATTTACTGATGGCGCTTTAGAAGACTTCTAATCGACATGTCCCGGTAACCATACGCTACCGGGACAATTTACTAAGGACAAAATAATGAAACATATTGATAGTTTAGATACGTTTGATTCAGTAAAAAGTAATAATGATTATGTTTTGCTGAAATTCTACGCTTCTTGGTGTAAACCCTGCCAAAACTATGCTCCTACTGTGGAAAGTGTTGCTCAGTCTAGAACCGAACTGACGTTTGCTTCAGTCGATATTGATGAACTTCCAGAGCTCAGAGAGCAATTCATGGTCAAATCTGTTCCGACTTTAGTGCTAGTAAAAAAAGGGAAAAAAGTTGGTAGCTTAGTGGGGACAACATCAGCTTTTGCTGTGAACAACTGGATCGACAATACAGTTTCTGTATAGCTGTATCCGTTATAAGAAGAATGTAGTGGAAGTACAAAAATGAGTGATCCTCACTTTTAGTATTAGCAACGGGCTGATTACAAGTCGGCTTACCAGCAATTGTTTCTCATAATGAAATAATTAATTAATCATTTCACTAATTCTTCTTTATACCGGTTTAATACTATAGTTAAACCGTGCTTATTGCACTTGGATATACAACTTATTTTGGGAGATAAACAATGTTAATACAAATAATTACAGCTGCAACAGCCGCTGCCGTTCTTGCTTTTTCAGCAACAACCTATGCTGCTGATATTGATGCAAATGCTGATGACAACGATTTAGCAATAAAAGGCTATGACACTGTTGCATATTTTACTAAAGGAAACCCTACAAAAGGGTCCAACAAGTACACAGCTAGCTACAAAAACACTATCTATTATTTTAGTTCTTCTGAGAATCGTGATTTGTTTCGTGCTAGCCCAGCTAAATATGCACCTCAGTTTGGTGGATTCTGCGCTTATGGTGTCACCAAGGGCAGAAAATTCGATACTGACCCTACGGCATGGAAAATCGTTGATGGAAAGCTATACCTGAATCTAAATCACGATGTGAAAAAAATTTGGGCAGAGGACGTACCAGGGTATATCACAACAGCATTTGATACTTGGCCCAATATCAAATCATTTACCGACAAAACGTTAGAGTCATTCTAAATCAATAATAGTCAAGGAGAAAACTATGAAAAACAATGCAATTATCGCGGCAGCGATTGCTGCGACCATCACTGGTAGTACGATGATACCTACACATGCTGTCGCTGCTAGTAAAGAAAAGTGTTATGGCGTTGCTAAAGCCGGACAGAATGATTGTGCCAATCTTGCTGGTACCCACTCTTGTGCTGCTCAATCAAAAGTAGATAACGATCCTGGGGAATGGAAATTAGTCCCTGCCGGTACATGCAATGACCTTGGTGGTTTATCTAAAGCTAAAGCTATAGAAAAGCTTAACAGCAACTAACGAAAGAGATTTGTGGAGGCGATTATGATTCAAGTTGGAGTTGGCTTACGTTCACAGCATTATGAGGTGGCTATGAATCCCGCCTCCATAGATTTTGTTGAAGTACATGCTGAAAATTTTTTTGCTGATGACGGTGCAAGTATCGAAATTTTGCATGAAGTAACACAGCATTATGATCTGAGTTTGCATAGTACATCACTAGGTTTAGGTTCTGTTGAATCAATTCCTAAACAGCATTTGGAAAAACTCAAGCGGTTAAACGACAGGTTTTCACCACAATTAGTATCAGATCATGCATGTTTCGCTTGGATTAAAGAAAGCTCTCAAATTAAACATGCTGGAGACTTGCTACCAATACCTTTCTCTAAACCCATGCTTAAAGTAATGGGAGACAACATAAAGCAAGTGCAAGATGCACTTGGCCGGCAAATATTGGTAGAAAACATATCGAGCTACTTAGATGTTTCATTTAGCGATATGCCTGAGTATGAATTTTTTAATCAGCTCTGTAATGAAACTGGTTGTGGGCTGTTATTAGATTTACACAATTTATACGTGAATGCTGTTAACCAGCAATACTCTTTTCCAACAGATGAGGTTCTTAAGCACATTGATCGAACAGAACGTAGTTATGTCAAAGAAATCCATTTAGCTGGAATTAGAAGTCCACATCAACAACTATGGATTGACGATCATAGTGGCCCAGTCATAGATGAAACATGGCAGAGTTACAGAACTGCAATTAGACGATTCGGTGAGGTGCCAACTTTGATTGAATGGGATACCAAATTACCGACATGGGATAAGTTATTAGCAGAATCCGAACGTGCCCGCTCCTATGCGAAGGAGGTATATAACTATGCATAATCAACAGTTAAGTCAATATCAGCAGAATCTTGTTGAGGCGATATGGTCAAATAAAGACTACGGTTTTGACAGTGACGGCTTAGCTATCTATCGAAGCAATGTCAAAGAGATAGCTATTCGTGCACTTACCATTAGTTACCCGACAATTAATGCTTTAGTTGGAGAGCGATTTTTTTCAGCAATAGTTGAACGTTATATCAAATACCATCCTTACATTCATGGTGATTGGGGTGTATGGGGCGAACACTTTGGCATTTGGTTAGAGCAACAGGAGAGTTTGTCTAATTATCCATACTTAAAAGATAGTGCCCAATTAGATTGGGCATGTCACTTGATCGAACGTGCCGAAGAAAGTAAAGCAGAATTACTTAAGCATGAACTTATTCCACACCATCTAGAGCATGTACGTCTGCAATATGCAGTGGGTACTCAGATCATATGTTCTGATTATCCTATCGTTGATATATGGATGGCTCATCAGACTAAGATTTCTAATCGCAAAGTAGAGTTACTCGAACAAGCTAGACAAAAGCTGCTTAACCACCAAGGCCAGAAAGCATTGATATGGCGACCAAAGTGGAAGTCGCGTGTTAGGTCAGTTAAGTCAATTGAAGAAAGTTGGCTTGATTTCACTCTGGCCAATCACACCATGTCTGAATCACTCAAACACGTTTCAAATACTGATTTTTCACTCATAAAGTGGCTACCAACAGCCTTTGACGAAGGTCTTGTGAGTGGTTTTATCTATTAAGAAATTAGGGAAATAAATATGAACACACAAATTCATTTAAATCACCTTTACCATTATCAAGAAGCCATTAAAAAGGTCATTGAACCGATTAGCTTGTTAGGGGTACGGATTTATCTATTCAACGTTTTTTTCTTTGCAGGTTTAGTCAAGATAAAAGATTGGGAGTCGACATTACTTTTGTTTGAATATGAATACACGGTTCCATTGCTACCAACTCATATTGCTGCTTATGTAGGAACAGCAACAGAGTTAATTTTGCCTGTGCTAATACTTTTAGGTCTGTTTACATCAGCTTCAGCAATGGGCTTATTTATTTTTAACATTGTTGCTGTATTAAGTTTAGATGAAATGCCTCATGCTGCCTTTTTACTCCATGTAATCTGGGGCATTTTAATCTTTAGCTTATTTTTGTGGGGAGCAGGTAAAGTCTCCTTAGACAAATTCATCAAACACAAAATTGTGAATATAACTAATAACTAATTGAGCGACGGTTGGTTGCGTAAATGCTCGCTAATAAAATCAACAAAACTGCGTATTCTAGCTGATGAGTACCGCCCTTCACGATGGACAACATGTACCGGAACGGGCGGTGACTCATATTCACTCAAAAGGATCTTTAATTTCCCTGATTTTAACGGCTCAGCTGCTTGATAAGATAGCAAGCGAGTAATACCTAACCCAGATACAGCAGCTCTCGCAGCTGAGTCATTATCACTTACTGATAGATAAGGCTCTACTCTTACTGCAACAGTCTTCTTCTTATCATAGAACCTAATTTCATCTGTTGGGTTAAGCCCTCTTGCTAATATTATTTTATGTTTTGTTAAATCATACGGCGTGTTGGGATAACCATTTTTATCTAGGTATTCGCTTGATGCACATAGTACGCGTCTTACCGTACCAACTTTGATGGCGTAATAGCTAGAATCGGGTAATTCACCAATACGGACAGCAACATCAATACCCTCCTCCATCATATTTACTATGCGATCGGCGAATACAGCATCAACAGTCACATCAGGATAACGATGCAAATACTCAATAACACCGTCCATCACATACAAACGACCAAATAACACAGATGCCGTAATGGCGATGTGACCCCTTGGTTCAGTATTATTGCCTACAACCGCATCTTCAGCCTCATCAGCAAGCATGACAATCTGTTTTGCATCTTGGTAATACTTTTGCCCAGCTTCAGTTACTCGAACATAACGCGTAGTACGGTTTAATAACTTAACACCTAAACGAATTTCAAGCTCAGAAATAGCTCTTGTCACAGCCGGTGCAGAAAGGTGAAGTTTCCTTGCCGCACTGGAGAACCCTTCTGTTTCGACAACCGCAATGAACACGGTCATTAAATGCAGTCTATCCATATTATTTCACTTAAAGGAATAATTAATTAACCATTTTACCTATTCTTTCTTTTATGACAATTCCTAATAATAGCAACCACTGCATTACGCAGATTAATTATTTGGAGAATTATTATGAGTCGTATTACTACTGTCACAAATGAAATTGCTAACTCAGAACAGCAAGATTTATTTGATACCATTCAAGAAAAATTAGGGATCGTACCTAATTTCTTACGTGTTTTTGCTAACTCACCAGATGCGTTAAAAGCTTTTTTAGGTTTGTATCACATTGCAGGTAGCGGTGATCTTGACGCAGCTACAAGAGAACGAATTGCATTGGCGCTTGCTCAACAGAATGAGTGCGAATACTGCTTATCAGCACACACCGCCATTGGTCGCAAAGCTGGTTTAAATACAGAAGAAATTAATAGTAACCGAGCCGGTGATAGTCAGGATGCTAAAGCTGCTATTGCAGTTAAATTTGCAAGAACACTTGTGGAACATACTGGCCAGGTAACCACTGTTGAAATTAATGAATTACGTGATGTCGGCTATAGCGAAGCTGCAATCGTCGAAATCATTACTCATGTAGGCTTAAACCTTTTAACTAACATTATTGGTAAAGCTAGTCAGGTAGAGATCGATTTTCCTAAAGTTGAGCTAGCTGCCTAATTATTTAGTTAAATTAAACAGCTGCTCAGTTTGTTCTCTCGATTGGGCAGCTATTTTCAGGAAATGACTATGACTAAAGCTTTCGCAAATATTAGTTTTACTCCTAACGTTAAACAGATCCAGGTAGAAATGGGGAGTAGACAAACTTATAAACAGTTTGAAAATGGAGATGTCGAGGCTGTTCGATTAAGTAAATATGAGAAAGACTTCATTAAACAGAGAGATAGTTTTTATCAAGCGACAGTTTCGCAAAATGGGTGGCCTTATGTTCAACATCGTGGGGGACCTAAGGGCTTTATTAAAATAATCGACGATAAAACTATTGGCTATGCTGACTTTAGTGGGAATCGACAATATATTTCGGTTGGGAATATGATTGGTGATGACCGCATTAGCTTGATTTTAATGAATTACCAACAGCAACGACGGTTAAAAATTTTAGGGCGCGTAAGGTTAATTGATGAGAGCATCGAGCCTGATTTGATTGCAAAGCTGGAGCCAGTTGACTCGCGAGCTCCTATCGAAAGAGGTGTTCTAATAACAGTTGAAGCTTTCGATTGGAATTGTCCAAAATACATCACGCCAAGATTTTCTCAACAAGAAGTTGAGAAAATCCTCGCTCAATACAATACAGCTAATAATACTCAGACACCTCCTTATAACTATCAAGGTAATGGGACAATTTCACTAGTCATTACAGCCATTGAACAAGTTACGGATGAGGTTCGAACTTATCGTCTTACACAATCAAACAAATTATCTCTACCTTCTTTCCAGGCTGGTGCTCATATCAACGTACCCGTTCAACTCGATAACGGCACGAAGACATCAAGATCTTACTCACTTATAAATAGTGGTCTAAATACCAAACATTACAACATAGCTGTAAAGCTTGAGAAAAATGGCGATGGTGGCTCGATAGCCATTCATAACAATTGGCAGATTGGGCAACAACTCAATATCAACACACCAACAAATTACTTTGGCCTTCATCAAGATAACCGGCAGGCAATTCTTATTGCTGGTGGTATTGGTATCACTCCTATTATGGCTATGGCTGAAGAGTTAAGTCATCGGAATATTAATTTCAAAATCCACTACGCCAGTCCTACTAGAGAAAAAATGGCGTTTATGGACTACCTATCTGATAGGTATGGAAATACCTGCTCTTTTTATTTTAGTCAGGATAAAAATTCAAAAAAACTTGATCTACAAAAGATCATTAAAATCTCAGATCCACAAGTGGTATTTTATATTTGTGGTCCTAAGACTTTATTAGAGAAAGCGAGAAAAATAAACGAAGAACTCCCAGCTGAACAGCAGCACCAAATAAATTTCGAGTCATTTAAATAAGGAGAAGTGATGATCACTTTGTATAACATTCCAGTATCTGGAAACTGTCATAAAATTAGGCTCCTCATGAGTTTTCTTGGGCTGGAGTATAAAACGCATAACTTAGATATTGTTTCTTTAGAACAACACTCACCTCAGTATTTAAGTATTAATGCTTTTGCCCAAGCACCAGCATTAATAGACGGCGATAACATTATCCGTGATAGCCAAGCGATTTTGGTATATCTAGCAAAAACTTATGGGGATGCGGATTGGTGGCCTACCGTACCAGTTGAAACAGCCCACATTATTGAATGGTTATCTACCGCAGCTAATGAAATTACTCATGGTCCTGCCCTGCTTAGAGCACATTACAAATTTGCCCGTCAGATTGATTTTAAACAAACACATTCTGTAACTGAAAAAGTACTTTCAATACTCGAGCAACACCTCGGTTTTAATAACTGGTTAGTTGCTAACAAACCTTCTATTGCAGATATTGCCATCTACCCTTACTTAGCTTTGGCACATGAAGGTCACGTTGACCTTAAACCTTATCAACATATTTTGGAATGGATGGCTCGTTTTGAGTCCCTGCCCAATTTCATCACCATGCCTGGTATTCAACCCAACAATAAATAGGAGTTACTATGAGTACGCAAATGAAACCACCCTTGCCTCCCTTTGATAAAAACTCAGCCATTGAAAAAGTACGTATGGCTGAAGATGCATGGAATAGTCGTGATCCTGAGCGTGTTATTCAAGTTTATACAGAAGATACCTTATGGAGAAACCGAGCTGAGTTTCCTAAAGGAAGACAAGAAGTCAAAGAGTTTTTAACTCGTAAATGGCAAAAAGAGCTTGAGTATCGTTTGATCAAAGAATTATGGGCGTTTACAGATAATCATATCGCCGTTCGTTTCGCCTATGAGTGGCATGATTATAGTGGACAATGGTATCGGTCTTATGGCAATGAGAACTGGGAATTTAACTCAGTTGGCTTAATGCAAAGACGATTTGCAAGCATTAATGATTTGCAAATTAAGGAATCTGAACGAT
Organism: Methylophagaceae bacterium; assembly: GCA_041600795.1. GTDB lineage: Bacteria > Pseudomonadota > Gammaproteobacteria > Nitrosococcales > Methylophagaceae. The sequence goes on from JBFIJJ010000068.1 coordinate 10,886, forward strand.
TGATGCATTGGTCTCTGGGTAGACGACCAGATGATTATGACAGCCTGACAGATCTCAATTTATAAAAATTAATATTTAAAAATGGATTAATAAAGTAAACTTTTGCATGTGAACGATTTTCTAGGGATCGGAACATGCAAGGGTTTTATAACTTCAGAAAAATATCTGACTATATCTCTAGCTCTGGAGCTATAACAGCTGACGGATTGGAATGGCTGGTTAGACAAGGCTATCAACTACTCATTAACTTACTACCTGATGGTAATGAGAACGCTCTCACTAATGAGCAGCAACTGGCTGAATCGAAGAATATAACTTACTTCTCTATCCCAGTCGACTTTAACAATCCTTTGGAGAATGATTACCTTCAATTTGTAGAAATTTTGAATGCCTATCCAAATCAAAAAATACATATACACTGTGCTGCAAACTATCGTGCCAGTGCATTCTATTCAGTTTATGCATTTGAAAACGAACAATGGACTAGAGAGCAAGCTCTAGCATATATATCTGACATATGGCAGCCTGAACATTTCCCAGTATGGTCCTCATTTCTTCAAAAGCATCGCCTTTAATATCAGTTGAATCGCTTTCAGCTGCTCAAACGTGAGCGAATTAAACGAAAAATCTACTCCATCAGACAGGAGATGAAGCACACCATCTTCGATTACATCGAGATATTCTACAACTCACAATAACGGCATAGTTTCAGTAATCAAATGTCGCCTGTATTGTTTTTCAAACCGATTTCATAAACGGCAGATGAGTGTCTAGAGAATTGGCAGTGGTTCAACCATCACATCAGATTTTAAATTTCGAGTGTTTTGTATCAAACGCAAAAAAGACCTATTACCGCTATCATCTGCCCTGCTTTTAACGAGCACTAAATTAATAACGATAATATTGAGAGAATAACAACAAGCGATCGAATACTTCACACAGCGCTATGCTGAGTTGTTAAATACAAATCTAGAAGAATATATTTCAAATTTTGATAGCTAATCACAAAAATAATTGATAAACAGCTTTGGCTTCTCTTTACATCAAATAGTGCTTACTACTGTGAATCCAAAACCAACTTGATTATGTCTACTGCAGCATCGATCTGATCCTGATCTGTAAATCGACCAAAACTAAAACGAACAGACGATTTCGCTTGTTCGTTTGTAAGCCCAATCGCAGTCAAAACATGGGAAGCAAGCACCATTTCACTATTACATGCCGAACCAGTTGATATACAAACTTGTGGTTGAATAGCTTGTAGCAATTCTGTTGCATCCACGCCTTTAAAAAGCACATTGAGATTTCCCGGGTGACTCATTTCTAAACTGCCATTAATCGTGAATTCAATATCCGTGTTTGATAGGTTACGGATCAAACGTTGTTTTAAAGCGCTGAGTCTAGGTCGACTTTCCTGAGATTGTTGCTTAGATAATTTAAGCGCAGTAGCAAAGCCAACACATAATGCTGTTGCAACCGTACCTGAACGCATACCAAATTGCTGACCACCGCCATGAATCAATGGGGGTAGTATCGCCTGCAAACTGTTTTTGATATACAGTGCTCCAACGCCCTTTGGACCATAAACTTTATGTGCTGATAAGCTCAGCATATCAACATCCCACGCCTTAACATCAATATCGATTGCCTCAGGCGCCTGTGCAGCATCACAATGAAATAATGCACCGTGTTGATGAGCAAGTTCT
>JBFIJJ010000069.1:0-12525 GCA_041600795.1 Methylophagaceae bacterium
ATCCAAAAGACCGAGATACAGGTAATGTTTTAGCTAGAAGAGCACAACAAACGTTTAGTTTAGATGCAGTGAAAACATTTAATAAGTTTACTTTAGCTAGTAAATTATTTGTTTCTGGTAATCGTTATGACAATGCAGCTAATACAAGAAAATTAGATCGTTTTGCGACGCTTGATTTGGTGGCGACATACAATCTTAACCGTTCGACCAACGTTCAATTAAAAGCAGCCAATATTTTTGATGCTGATTATGAAACAGCCGCAGGTTATAACCAAGATGGTGCTAATTTCTTATTCTCAGTTAATTACCAACCATAAGGTAAACTAGCCTTCAAAGTGGGGAGCCTACCTCCCCACTTTAAACAACCCACTTTTTTCAACTTAGATAAATCATCTACACTAGTGCCTTTTATTGCTTGCCTACGAGTTACTAAATGACCGCGACAACACTCATGATCCAAGGCACCACCTCTGATGCTGGTAAAAGTACGGTAGTCACTGCATTATGTCGCTGGTTACAACGACAAGGCATCTCAGTTGTTCCTTTTAAACCACAAAATATGGCACTTAATAGTGCTGTCACCATTGATGGTGGTGAAATTGGTCGTGCTCAGGCTGTGCAAGCACAAGCATGTAAGCTAGAACCACATACAGACATGAATCCCGTGTTATTAAAGCCAAATAGTGATACTGGCGCGCAGGTTATTATTCACGGCCATGCCATCAGTTCTATGGAGGCTCAGGACTATCATCATTACAAAACAACAGCGATGGCAGCGGTTTTAGAATCGCATCAACGATTAATAGAACACTATGATGTTGTGATGGTTGAAGGTGCTGGATCACCAGCTGAAATCAATCTACGTGATCGTGATATTGCCAATATGGGTTTTGCTGAAGCAGTCGATTGTCCAGTAATTATTGTTGCCGATATTGATCGGGGCGGCGTATTTGCTCATTTGGTTGGCACATTGAGTTTATTAAGCCAATCAGAACAAGATCGCGTTAAAGGCTTTGTGATCAATCGATTTCGGGGTGATATCGCTTTATTACAATCGGGCTTAGACTGGTTAGAACAATATACCGGTAAACCCGTATTAGGTGTTTTGCCCTATCTTCATAATTTGCACCTTGAAGCTGAAGATGCCATCAATATCGAACAAGTTGAGAAAACAGCAACATTTAAAGTAATTGTTCCGGTTTATCCTCGCATTAGCAATCATACCGATTTTGATCCTTTACGCTTACATCCCCAAGTCGATCTGCAATTTATCCCACCCCAACACCCTATTCCAATGGCTGACTTGATAGTATTACCTGGCTCAAAATCGGTCAGACAAGATTTAGAATGGCTTAAACAGATGGGATGGGATGAAGCAATTCGGAGACATCTACGCTATGGTGGCAAAGTAATTGGGATCTGTGGCGGCTTTCAAATGTTGGGAAAAATGATTAATGATCCAGCTGGCGTTGAAGGGCTTGCTGGTGAATCATTAGGACTCGGCTTATTAGATATCACTACCACGCTACAGCCAGAGAAACAATTGCGTAATGTTAAAGGTCTACTTTGTGTCAATGAATCTGAAGTTGAAATAACAGGTTATGAAATTCATGCCGGTATGACTGAAGGCATGGGCTTAGATAAACCAGTTTGCCAACTGCAATCTGGTTCTGATGGCGCAATCAGTGACGATAATTTGATTATGGGCACCTATGTTCACGGCTTATTTGAAAACAGCGAGGGATGTCAAACATTGCTGTTATGGGCTGGTCTAAAAGACAGCCAAAGCATAAATTACCATGCACTACGAGAAGCAGATATAGATCGACTTGCTGATATGATCGAGCAACATATGGATACGAAAAAATTAGCCCAATTAATAGGTTTATAACTAGGACTCAACTATGACCGATAGTGATAAAAGCCAACGCCATCAACAGCGAATGAAAAGAAAAAAAGAAATTATTGATCAAAAAATAGAGCAGGCAACTCAAGATAAAGGTTTATTACTTGTGATCACAGGCAACGGCAAAGGCAAAAGTTCATCAGGCTTTGGCATGGTTGCACGTGCCTTAGGCCATAATATGCGTGTTGGTGTTGTACAATTTATCAAAGGGGCCTTTAGTACTGGCGAAGAAACCTTTTTCAGACGTTTTCCGGAACAAGTTGAATATCATGTTATGGGCGATGGCTTTACATGGGACACCCAAAACTTAGAAAAGGATATTGAATCCGCACAGGCTGGCTGGGAAGTATGCAAACGACTGCTCAATGATCCATCAATTGATGTCGTGTTATTTGATGAACTCAACATCGTATTAAAAATGAATTATCTAGATACTGATACGGTATTAGAAGATATTGCCAAGAGACCGACTATGAAACATGTCATCATCACAGGCCGTGGTGCACCCGAAAAAGTAATTGAGGCAGCAGATACCGTGAGTCGAATTGAAGACGTTAAACATGCATTTCGGGATGGAATTAGAGCCCAAAAAGGCATTGAACTCTAAATTAGCTTCGCACCATTTTAGGACTGTCATCAATCTGTAATAGTTACCCACATTTTCTGTGGATAAGTCTGTGACTAACTTGGGTTTTAATTGATTTTACCCTCGTCTGTCAGGAGCTTGCTCACATTGGTCAAAAATTAACCACAATATCAATCATATAAATATCAACAACTTAGCACGTTACCATTGCTGATCAATAGCTTAGACGTACATTGTTACAACCAGTTTGAATCATCATGTTAAGTGATGAATAACTTTTTCTTATAAGTGAATAATTATAAAGACACTATAGCTATTTCTTGCCCGATAGTGACTACTACCGGGCAAGAAAAACACTTAAACTACTGTGGTTTCTGTGACAAATTCTAAAGCTAGCTCATTATCTTTCAGCACAACTTTGACATGACCACCTTCGCTCAACTGACCAAACAATAATTCGTCAGCCAAAGGACGTTTAACTTTTTCTTGGACTAAACGTGCCATAGGTCTTGCACCCATTGCCACATCATAACCATGTTCTGCCAGCCATTGACGGGCATCATCATCTATTTCGAGTGTGACATTTTTATCTTGTAACAGCATTTCCAATTCAAGAATAGATTTATCGGCAACACGTAGAATAGCTTCTGGTGTTAACGGTTTAAATTGAATAATACCGTCTAAACGATTTCTAAACTCAGGACTAAATGAACGTTTAATGACTTCCATACCATCTGTTTGATGATTTTGTTGAGTAAAGCCCATGGAAGCTCGGCCCATTTCTTGGGCACCAGCATTACTTGTCATAACCAATACAACATGACGGAAATCGGCTTTGCGACCATTGTTATCTGTCAGCGTACCGTGATCCATTACTTGTAGTAATAAATTGAATACATCGGGATGTGCTTTTTCAATTTCATCAAGCAATAACACCGCATGAGGCTGTTTGGTAATAGCTTCGGTCAACAACCCACCTTGGTCATAACCAACATAACCTGGTGGTGCACCAATCAATCTTGATACGGTATGACTTTCCATATATTCCGACATATCAAATCGAATCAACTCAACACCTAAATTAAGTGCCAACTGCCGTGTAACTTCAGTTTTACCTACTCCTGTTGGGCCTGCAAATAAGAAAGCACCGGTTGGTTTTTCTGGATGCCCCAAACCTGAGCGAGCCATTTTAATGGCAGAAGATAACGTAGAGATCGCTTCATCCTGACCAAAAATGACGTGTTTAAGATTTTTCTCTAAATTACGTAAATTATCCTTATCCGCATTATTCACGGTTTTAGCCGGAATTCTGGCAATCTTGGCAACGATATTTTGAATATCTGTCACACCGATCAGTTTTTTGCGTTTTGATTTTGGCAAAATACGTTGCGCGGCACCAACTTCATCTAACACATCTATCGCTTTATCAGGTAAAAAACGATCATTGATATGACGATTAGCTAATTCTGCAGCTTGCTCAAGTGCGGCATTGCTATAACGCACATGGTGATGTGATTCTAGATTTGGTTTTAAACCTTTTAAAATCAACACGGTTTCTTCAACTGATGGTTCTGGCACATCGATTTTTTGGAATCGGCGTGTCAACGCATGATCATGTTCAAAAATACCACGGTATTCTTTAAAGGTTGTTGAACCAATGCATTTTATTTCGCCTGTCGCTAATAATGGTTTGAGCAAGTTTGCTGCATCCATTGCACTATTTCCGGCCGAACCTGCACCAATTAGGGTATGAATTTCATCTATAAACAAGATTGCATCAGGTTGTTTTTGAATTTCACGTAATAAGGCTTTCAAACGTTTTTCAAAATCACCACGATATTTTGTACCGGCAACTAAAGCGCCCATATCAAGCGAGTAAATGACGGCTTTTTCTAAAATCTCAGGTACGTCACCTAAAACGATCCGTCTCGCAAGACCCTCGGCAAGAGCAGTTTTACCTACACCAGCCTCACCAACAAACAGTGGATTATTTTTACGTCTGCGACAAAGAATTTGTAAGGTTCGCTCTATTTCATGCTCGCGACCAATGAGTGGATCAATTTTTCCTGCTTCAGCTAGTTTATTAAGATTGGTTGCATACATCGAAAGTGGACTTTTGTTGTCATCCGACATCGATTTCTCAGCAATATCTTCTTCAGTCTCGATATTCAATACATCTTCGCTGGCATTATGAGTAATCGCGTTGACAACATCCAGTCTTGTAACATCTTGTTTTTGTAGCAAATAAACTGCTTGCGATTGTTGCTCTGAAAAAATCGACACTAGTACATTAGCACCGGTAACTTCTTTGCCTCCAGATGACTGCACATGCATCACAGCTCGCTGTAAGATGCGTTGAAATGCTAAGGTCGGTTGTGTTTCACGCTCACTGTCTTCTGATAATGTGGCAACATTATCAGCGAGGAAATCACTCAATTCTTGTCTTAAGTCTGTAATGTTTACATCACATGCCTTCAAAACAGCCAAGGCTTGTCCATTTTCCAACAAAGCTAACATTAAATGCTCTACGGTCAGAAACTCATGAGATCGTTTGCGAGCATAACTAAACGCTTGGCTTAAAGTTTGTTCGAGCTCTTTACTTAGCATTGTGTTGCCTCTTTAGTCTGTCTAATTTCAGCGATAATCTGTTTACTCTTCTTCCATCGTACATTGCAATGGATGCCCGTGTTGCTGGGCGTAACTATTGGCCTGTTCAACTTTAGCTTCAGCAATTTCAAACGTAAATAACCCACATGGTGCCTTACCTTCAGTATGCACTTGCAACATAGTCTTTGTTGCGCCTTCTCTGCCCATATTAAATAAGCTTTCAAGTACTTCCACCACAAAATCCATAGGTGTGTAGTCATCATTAAGCATCAACACCCTATACTTAGGAGGTTGTTTTAATTCAGGTTTTGCAGGTGACACTGTTAGCTGATGTTCACCATGCCAATCGTGTTCATTGCTCATAGTTTTTAGTTACTCGCTTCATTGACCATAGTTTGTAAATCACCACTTTCGTACAATTGCATTATTATGTCGCAGCCACCAATCAACTCGCCGTTAATATAAAGTTGTGGAAACGTAGGCCAATCGGCATAACGATGTAAATTTTCACGTACCTCAGGTTCTGCTAATACATTTATGTAAGCATATTCCGCGCCACAAGCAGATAAAGCTTGTGATGCTCGACTTGAAAATCCACATTGAGGAAATTCAGGTGTGCCCTTCATAAACAAGATCACTGAATTTGATTCAATTGCTTGTTTGATTCTATCCATTACATCCATCGTACAACCCTATTTTAAAATTAATAAATTCGTTCTAGTATCTAAGTGGTGATTAGCTTTGTTAAATTCAAGGTTATGCTAGTTATAATTATGTTGCAATAACCCTAGTACTCCTTCTAAGCCACAATAATTTAATGCTGTTCGTGCCTGTTGCTGTACTTTTGGTTTGGCATGATAGGCCACGCTCAATCCAGCCTCATCCATCATTAACAAATCATTGGCACCATCACCGATAGCGACAACCTGTGTAGGCAAGATACCAAGTTTGTCACAATGCGTTAATAAAAAGTCGGCTTTTGCTTGTGCTCCACAGACATCACCAATCACTTCCCCTGTCAATTTTCCGTTATGTTCACCCAAGACATTTGCCATGGTGAAATCCAAACCTAAACGTTGTTTTAATCGTTCCGTGAAAAAAGTAAATCCACCAGAAACTAATGCTGTTTTAATGCCATTGTGTTGTAAACTTTTTAACATTATTTCTGCACCGGGATTAAGTTTTAATCGCTCGGTATAAACGCGCTCTAATGCATTTACATCAAGCCCCTGTAAAAGGGACACGCGTTGTCTTAATGAAGTTTCAAAATCAATTTCACCTCGCATCGCAGCCTCAGTTATTTCAGCAACTTGCGGTTTAACATTGATAAAATCAGCTATCTCATCTACGCATTCAATGTTAATTAATGTTGAATCCATATCGGTCACTAACAACTGAGTTTGACTTACATCAAAATCGTCAGGAATAACATTAATGTCAAAGTTATACTGATTCCGAAATGCCTCTATTTCAACTAGCTCAGCTTTATCTGTATCAATAATGGCATAAGCCGAATTCAGATTTATTTTTCCATCGACCTCGCTTGAAATTGCTTCAACAGCATCTTTATTGAGATTAGATCCCTGCAAAATTAATCGCGACATGATTCACCTTGGATTTATAAAAAAATCGGCGAGACTGATCGCTAAACCAGCTCGCCGATATCATGGTTCTATTTTTAAACTTAAAAGCGTGGTTTTTACCTTAAAAGTTTGGTTTAACTTTAGCAGCGTTGAAGTTTTCTAAACTTGTCATGATTTCAGCTTTAGCATCGTCAATACCCAACCAGCCATCAATCTTAACCCATTTATTCTTTTCAAGATCTTTGTAGTGCTCAAAGAAATGCGCTAATTTTGCCAATTTGCGTGGTGATACATCACCGATATCTTTAATATCGTCATACATTGGATCATGTGGTACAGCTAAGATTTTGGCATCTTCGCCTGATTCATCGGTCATTTTCAACATGCCCACTGGACGGCATTGCACAACAGAACCACTAATCAAAGCATAAGGACTCATAACTAATACATCGACAGGATCGCCGTCATCAGACAATGTATGTGGAATGTAACCATAGTTACATGGATAGAACATTGCTGTATTCATAAAACGATCAACAAATAAAGCACCCGTTTCTTTATCTACTTCGTATTTGACAGGATCTGAATGTGACGGAATTTCAATAATGACATTAATATCATCCGGTAAATTTTTACCTGAACTAACTAAGTTAAGACTCATAACAACAATGCTCCAATAAGCGAAAAATAAATCGCGCCATTATATAAGAAAACAACTCATGATTAAATGCTCGTAGCATTGTCAGTAGCTTTGATTTAATTTTCGGCGAGTTTAATCATTTCAAAATCTGATTTACTGGCACCGCACTCGGGACAGGACCAGTCATCCGGTATATCCTGCCATAATGTTCCTGGTGCAATACCTTCTTCGGGTAAACCTTTCGCTTCATCATAAATAAAGCCACAAATTAAACAGATCCATTTCGACATAACTCGTCTCCTATGCTATTTACTCAAACCACATTTTTACAGCCACCAGCAGTAATACAACAGAAAAAATACGTTGTAAAATTTCAACAGGTAAACGTTTAGCAATACTCGCTCCTATTCGTGCAAACACAATGCTAGTACTGACTATGCCTAAAAAGGCTTTCCAATCGATAAACCCAGTTTGCCATACATTATCTGACACCGTAATCTCTGATCCTAAACAAATAAACCCGATAACAGCAGCCAAAGAAATGGGGAATCCACAGGCCGAAGATGTACCAATTGCCTGCTTAATTGATTGTTTTGCTGTCACTAAATAAGGCACGATTAAGGTACCGCCCCCAATGCCAAGCAGCGCTGAGATACATCCAGCAAACGTTCCAAAGCTTAATAATGGCATCCTGTTTGTTAATGATGTAGTTCGAATAGCAAGTGAGGGCAGCCAGTCTTTAACTGCCGTGATCAACAGAAATACGGCAAAGCTCTGTTGCAACAATCTACTTGATATGTTTATTGCAAAATAAGAACCTATCAACGCACCTACAAGTAAAGCTGGAGCTAATATTCTGACTAAATACCAGTTGATATGATGATAACGGTAGTGTGAATAAGCAGATGACAGTGATGTAACAACAATCGTCATTAATGATGTACCTACTGCAAAATGCATAATAAAACCATCATTCATTCCCTGCCACTGATAAACCATGACTAGGGCTGGCACCACAATAATTCCGCCACCTAAACCGAATAAGCCTGCACTTGTACCAGCCAATACACCGATGGTGATATAGATAAACCATTCCATCATTATTTATCCAACTTTCCTTCATTTCATCAATTAGTCGACACCTTTACAGGGTAGACTAATACAGGTATAAAAACAGTGCACATATAAGTGAAATTTAGGAGTTACACCGTACACATCATAACTAACCAATAATAAGTGAGGTTTGGCCTATGTCTTTCATAAGTTATATCCCAGCAGGTTTGGGAGTATTTGGTCTTTTTTGTGGCTATCTTGTCTATAAAAGGGTAATTGCAGCACCGGCAGGCAGTGGCAAAGTCGTCGACATTGGAGACCAAATACACTTAGGGGCCATGGTGTTTATGAAAGCAGAGTATAGTCGCCTCACTATTTTTTGCTTGGTGTGTATTGCAGCATTAGGATTCTCTGACTTAGGCTGGCAATCTGCTTTTGCTTTTTTCTTGGGTGCAGCCTGTTCTGGTGCCGCTGGTTTTATAGGTATGTATTCAGCAACCCAAGCCAATGTACGAACAGCAGTTGCAGCAAATGATAAAGGTGCTTCAGAAGCCCTTACCATTGCCTTTTTTGGTGGTTCAATTATGGGACTCACTGTCGCCTCTATGGGGCTTGTAGGCCTTGGTATTTTGTATTTAGCCTTCGGCGGTGATCCTCTCACTGCACATATCATTCATGGTTTTGGTATGGGAGCATCGTCAGTCGCCTTATTCTCACGTGTTGGCGGCGGCATATTCACTAAAAGTGCTGATGTTGGTGCGGATCTGGTCGGAAAGCTCGAAGCCGGCATCCCAGAAGATGATCCCCGTAATCCCGGCGTTATTGCTGACAATGTTGGTGATAATGTTGGTGATGTCGCAGGTATGGGCAGCGATATTTTTGAATCGTATTGCGGAGCAATGATTGCAAGTATTGCGATTGCTTCTACAATGACTTTAGCAAATATCGCTAATCTCGCTAACAATCAGCAAACATTGATGTTTATGCCATTAGCATTAGCATCTATCGGATTATTATGTTCAATTTCAGGTATTGTTGCAGTCAAATACTTTTCGAGTAAAAGCCCTGAAGTTGCACTTCGCATCGGCACTATGGGTGCATCCATTTTATTTATTGCCGTTTCATATTTGCTTATCACCCAACTGGGGGGAACAGTGAATATTTGGATTGCTGTACTCACTGGCGCAGTTGGTGGCATTATCATTGGTCTTGTTACTGAATATTACACTGGTGGTGCACCTGTTAGAAAACTGGCCAAAGATGGTGAAACAGGAGCGGCTACTGTCTTGATTGGCGGCTTAGCATTAGGCATGCAATCTGTCGCCATACCCGTTATCACAATAGCAACTATCATCTTTACTGCCAGCCACTTTGCCGGACTCTATGGCGTTGGTATTGCAGCCGTTGGTATGTTAGCAACCGTTGGCATCACTATGGCAATAGATGCGTACGGTCCTGTGGCTGACAATGCAGGCGGCATCGCTGAAATGGCTGGAATGGGTAAGCAAACACGTGAGATTACTGATTCACTTGATGAATTGGGCAATACTACAGCTGCCATCGGTAAAGGGTTTGCTATTGGTGCCGCAGCATTAGCAGCATTGGCTTTAATTAGTGCTTTTATTGAAACAATTCATCACAATAATCCTGACTTTCAATTACTTATTAATAATCCTACCGTCTTAGTTGGAATGTTTCTTGGTGGTATTTTTCCATTTTTGGTCAGTGCCTTAACTATGACTGCTGTCGGTGATGCTGCCTTTGATATGATTCACGAGATTCGTCGTCAGTTTCGAGAAATTCCTGGCTTACTTGAAGGCACAGCAAAACCAGACACAGCTCGTTGTATAGATATAGCAACTAAAGCGGCTCTGAATAAGATGGTGTTACCCGGCACATTAGCTGTACTTGCACCTGTAATTGTTGGCTTTGGCTTAGGACCAGAAGCATTGGGTGGCATGTTGGGCGGTGCTTTAATCACTGGTGTTATGATGGCATTAATGATGGCAAATGCCGGTGGCGCTTGGGATAATGCTAAAAAATACGTTGAGAAAGGTAATTTAGGTGGAAAAGGTTCCGATGTTCATACTGCTGTAGTAGTGGGTGATACAGTTGGTGATCCATTAAAAGATACCTCAGGTCCATCAATGAATATCTTAATTAATGTTATGGCTATCGTTAGTTTAGTGATTGCACCACTACTCGCATAATTAGGTCTTAACTGTTTTATAGCTTAAGGCCACGTACATACGTGGCCTTTTTTATTGATGAGTTTATCCGATTGACACACTCTGACAACACCACGATTACTCACCGCACTATTTGGCGTCTTGCCCTGCCGATGATACTTGCCAATATCTCTGTGCCATTATTAGGCTTAGTCGACACTGCGGTTATGGGGCATCTTGCTTCAGCTGATTATCTAGCTGCGGTGGCCTTAGGCAGCCTAATTTTTACATTCTTATTCTGGGGCTTCGGCTTTCTTAGAATGGCAACAACAGGCTTAGCGGCACAAGCAAGTGGCAAACAAGATAAAACGCTGACCGTAAATGTAATCCAACAAGGATTAATGCTCGCTATCGTCATTGCAACATTATTATTACTGTTACAAATACCCATTAAACACGTCGCTTTCAGTATATTAGATAGTACTCCATCTGTAATAGAACAAGCCAAAGTCTACTTCGACATACGCATCTGGAGTTCGCCCGCTATTTTAATAAATTACGTCATTTTAGGCTGGTTGATTGGCACATCAGAAACTAAAAAAGCGCTTTATCTGGTGCTTATAGTCAACATCAGTAATATGGTTTTTGATCTCGTGTTTGTGACTGTCTTAGGAATGACTGTCGATGGTGTCGCTTTAGCATCGGTCATTGCTGAGTATTTAGGCCTGTTCACCGGCTTAATCCTTTTACAATCAGAGTCGTTAAAACTTCGTTCATTAATACCTGCATGCACTGACTTCAAACAGCTTACAAATAAAAAGTGGCTAAGCTTAAACGGTAATATTTTTATACGTACTTTATGTTTGATATTTAGTTTTGCCTTTTTTACAGCTCAAGGAGCCAAACAAGGTGAAACGATTCTGGCAGCAAATGCGCTATTACTCAATTTCATAACCTTTATGGCCTTTGTATTAGATGGCTTTGCAAATGCCATTGAAATTATTTCAGGAAAGGCAATAGGCGCTAACGATCGAACTCTGTTACGTCGCGGGTTAATATTAGCCAGCTTCTGGGCAATAATATTGGCATCGCTATTTAGTCTTAGTTATTACCTGTTTGGTACCCAGATTATCTCTAGCCTGACATCAATTCCAGATGTTATTTCAACTGCAAATGACTACCTAATTTGGTTGATATTTATTCCCATTATCGCAGTCTGGTCCTATCTGTTTGATGGACTGTTTATTGGCACAACACGCAGCAAAGAAATGCGAAATACCATGTTACTGGCAACATTATGTTGCTATTTACCTGCTTGGTATTACTCTCAATTCCTAGCCAATCATGGTCTGTGGTTATCGCTTACAATATTCCTAGCAGCACGAGGCCTGACTCAAGCTTTTTACTTACCCAAAATCCTGATGATGAAATAACCACATAATCGCTTGTGTTAATCTTTTTTAAACTATATGATAATCATTATCATTTAGATTTGAGCTTAAGATTATGAAACTATCAGACATTCAAACCTTATCTTCACTCACAATTGGTCAATCGGCTACCGTCCATGCTTTACATGTCGACTCTGGTTTTATGTATCGTTTGAATGCAATGGGATTTCGAATAGGTAAACCTTTAGAACTCATTCGCATTGCCCCGTTTAATGGGCCACTTCACATCAAATTAGGTAACACTGAAGTTATGTTACGCCAACAAGATGCGGCTAACATTGAGGTATTAATGTGAAGCGAATCGCTCTGATCGGCATGCCAAATGCCGGTAAATCTACCTTATTCAATCGTATGAGTGGTGCCAGCGCTAAAGTTGCAAATTGGCCTGGTGTTACTGTTGATTTGATGAGCGCTAAGTTATTACTCGCTGGCGATATGACAGAAATCGTTGACTTGCCAGGTATTTACGACTTACACGGTTTTTCTGACGATGAACAAGTTGTTCGACACTTTTTATGTAAAAACCCTGTA
>JBFIJJ010000070.1:0-12380 GCA_041600795.1 Methylophagaceae bacterium
AACGTCCCATTCGACCGGCTGCGCCATTAATTGCTATTCGTGTTGCCATTATGTTTCCTTAATTTTGCTGGAGTTTAACGTATCTTAATCAAAAAACTGTTTAACCGCATCTAACCATGAACTATGTTTCGGGCTGTGTTTACTATGACTACCTTTCATACTGTCATCAAACTGTTGTAACAAGTCTTTTTGTTGCTTTGATAATTTTACCGGTGTTTCTAAAATGACACGGCAAACAAGATCACCTACAGCACCACCGCGAACAGATTTGACGCCTTTACCTCGTAATCTGAATTGTTGCCCAGTTTGCGTTCCTTCTGGCACTTTCAAACTGGCTTTACCTTCTAAGGTAGGCACTTCTAAATCACCACCTAAAGATGCCGTCACAAAGCTGATTGGAACATCACAATATAAGTTGCTGCCATCTCGTGTGAACACATCATGGCTTTTAACTTGGATTTCAACGTATAAATCACCCGGTCCTGCACCACCTGTACCGGCTTCACCTTCACCAGACAAGCGAATACGGTCACCCGTATCAACACCAGCAGGCACTTTAACCGATAAGGTTTTATGTTCTTGAATTTGTCCATTGCCATGACAATCTGTGCAAGGCTCTTTAATCATTTGGCCTGTACCACGACAGTGTGGACAAGGCTGCTGTACAGAGAAGAAACCTTGTTGCATGCGTACCTGACCATGCCCACCACAGGTGGTACAGATAACGGGTTGCGTGCCTTTTTTAGCACCACTACCATCACACGTCTTACAGGTTACATTAACTGGAATACGAATTTTTTCAGTGGTTCCAAATACAGCTTCTTCTAACGACAATTCGAGATGGTAACGTAAATCGGCACCACGATAACTTTGCCTACCGCCTGCCGCACCAAAAATATCATTAAAGACATCACCAAAAATATCACTGAATCCACCGCCACCACGATGCCCTCCACCAGCAGAATTATCTACACCTGCATGGCCGAATTGGTCGTAGGCAGCACGTTTTCGTGCATCTGACAAAATTTCATACGCTTCTTTAGCTTCTTTGAATTTATCTTCCGATTGCGGATCATCAGAATTACGATCTGGATGATATTTCATTGCCATACGACGATAGGCTTTTTTTATCTCTGCTTCCGTCGCTGTCCGTGAAATACCCAGAATTTCGTAAAAATCTCGTTTGGCCATTAGCGTTTTTCTACCTGAACGTTATAAACAACAAAACAGGCGTAGGAAAGCCTACGCCTGTTTGTGACATGCTTTCAAAACTTAACGATTATTTTTTATCGTCATCTACTTCTTCAAATTCAGCATCAACAACATCATCTGATGCCGGTTTTGCTTCTTCTGTTGAACTTCCTGCTTCTGCATTTTCAGCATAAGCACGTTCTGATATTTTAGCTGCAGCTTCGCTCAGAGCAGTTGTTTTAGCTTCGATATCATCTTTATCTTCACCTTTAACGGCTGCTTTCAATGCTTCAATTGCAGCATCAATTGGTGCTTTTTCATCAGCTTCAAGTTTGTCGCCTAAGTCTTTCATTGCTTTTTCAGTTGAATGAATCAAGGCATCTGCTTGGTTACGCACTGAAACAAGTTCGTGGAATTTACGATCTTCATCAGCATGTGCTTCAGCATCTTTGACCATTTTTTCAACTTCTTCATCAGATAAACCACTAGAAGCTTTAATGACAATAGATTGCTCTTTACCAGTTGCTTTATCTTTAGCAGAAACGTTCAAGATACCATTGGCATCGATGTCAAATGTCACTTCAATTTGTGGCTGACCACGTGGTGCAGGAGGAATATCAGCCAAGTCAAAACGACCTAGTGATTTATTCGCTGAAGCCACTTCACGTTCACCTTGTAACACGTGAATCGTTACTGCAGGTTGATTGTCATCAGCTGTTGAGAACACTTGATTTGCTTTAGTAGGAATCGTTGTGTTTTTCTCAACTAATTTAGTCATAACACCACCCATAGTTTCGATACCAAGGCTTAATGGTGTTACGTCTAATAGCAATACGTCTTTAACATCACCGGCTAATACCGCAGCTTGAATAGCTGCACCAGCTGCCACTGCTTCATCAGGGTTAACATCTTTACGTGGTTCTTTACCAAATAATTCTTTAACTGCTTCTTGTACCTTAGGCATACGTGTTTGACCACCAACCAAGATAACATCGCTGATATCAGAAATTGATAAACCTGCATCTTTCAATGCAACTTTACATGGTTCCATACTACGTTTGATCAAGTCTTCAACTAACGATTCCAACTTAGCACGAGTCAAACGGATTTCCATATGTTTAGGACCGCTTGCATCAGCAGTTACATAAGGTAAGTTGATATCCGTTTGTGAGCTTGAAGACAATTCGATTTTTGCTTTTTCAGCAGCATCTTTTAGACGTTGTAACGCTAAAGGATCTTTTGATAAATCGATACCTTGGTCTTTTTTGAACTCATCAACCAAGTGCTCAATAATACGTTGGTCGAAATCTTCACCACCAAGGAATGTATCACCGTTTGTCGCTAATACTTCAAATTGGTGTTCGCCTTCGATATCAGCAATTTCGATTACAGATACGTCGAATGTACCACCACCTAAGTCATAAACAACAATCGTAGAATCACCACGTTTTTTGTCCATACCGTAAGCCAATGCAGCAGCTGTAGGCTCGTTGATAATACGTTTGACATCTAGACCAGCAATTTTACCGGCATCTTTAGTTGCTTGACGTTGTGAATCGTTGAAGTACGCAGGGACAGTTACAACCGCTTCGGTCACTGGTTCACCTAAAAATTCTTCAGCTGTTTTTTTCATTTTCATCAAAACACGTGCTGAAATTTCAGGTGGTGCCATTTTTTTACCGTTAATATCGACCCATGCGTCGCCATTATCAGCTTCGATAATTTTATATGGCACCATGTCGATATCACGTTGTACAACATCATCTTTAAATTTACGACCGATTAAACGTTTGATCGCAAATAAAGTATTTTTAGGGTTGGTAACTGCTTGACGTTTTGCTGACTGACCAACTAAAACTTCGTCATCTTTGTTAAACGCAACAATAGATGGCGTAGTGCGATCGCCTTCACTGTTTTCAATAACGCGTGATTTACCATCTTCTAATACTGCGACGCAGGAGTTTGTCGTTCCTAAGTCAATACCAATAATTCTACCCATTGTTATTCTCCATCATTCTTAAATTTTTACCGGTTACACCAGCTGTTGTTAACTAAGTGGGGGACGAAAAAAATAATTTCAAGTCCTTAATCACCACTTCTTTGTTTTTTATATAATTTATCGTTCTAAATGCTTACTGTGACACCACAACGATCGCGGGACGCAATAATCGACCATTAAACTGATAGCCTTTTTGCATCACGGTCAGTACTTGGTTTGCTTCTACGCCATCTGCTGGTTGCATTGCGACTGCTTGATGTAACTCTGGATCAAATGCTTGCCCTTCAGGATCGACTTGCTCTAAGCCAAATTTACTGATCGAAGATAAGAACATCTTCATCGTCATTTCTAGGCCTTCTCTTACGGCATCTAGAGAGGCTTCTTCGCCACTTGCAGCTTTGAGGCCTAATTCCATACTGTCGTATATAGGCAATAATTCTGCGACAAACTTGTCGAGTGCATGTTTGTGTGCGTTTTCCAGATCACGTGCCTGACGACGACGCAAGTTTTCCATATCGGCACGGGCACGAAGTAGTTCGTTCCAATGCTCATCTGCCTTATTACGAGCATCTTCCAATAATGCAGCAGGGTCTTGAATAATTTCTACTTCTGGTTCTAGGTTTTCTGATTCTGTGTTGTCAATTTCTTCGTTGCTCATGATTCCAAGTTCCGCGGTTGTTAATTCTTAAACCGCTAACGTGGGGATGAAAAAATTAATTTCAAGTCTAAATGCTATTTTTGTGTGGCGATTATGCGTTTTTTTGTGACAATTTATCCGTTGCAATCGCATGCAATGTTTCAACTAATTGGTTGAAATCAATCGGTTTGGTCAAATAATAATTGAAACCCGCATCAAGGCCTCTCTGAACTTCACTCAATAAGGCATTGGCTGATAATGCTACAACCGTCATATGATCGGTAAGCTTCTCTTCTATCAATAATTCGAGTGCATCAAAACCACTCATTCCTGGAAGATTGATATCCATTAATACGATATCCGGTAAGTGTTTCCTTGCTAGCTCCATGCCCAATTCTGCCGTATCTGCTTCAAGTAATTGGTAATGTGAAAAACGTGACAATAATTGACGTACTAATGCCATATTGGCTGGATTATCTTCAATGTAGAGTATTTTTATGTCATGTTGAGCATCATGTTGCCTAATCACATCATCAGCTAATACCGCTTCGTTTTGCTCTTGAATGCCGTCCGATTGGGCAGAAGGTAAACAAATAGTAAACGTTGAGCCTTGATTGATTGCACTATGTACAATAAGTGTACCGTTCATCACCCGAAGTAGTTCACGGCTGATAACGAGTCCTATTCCTGTACCTTCGATATCAGAACTTTCTTTACCTAAACGATTAAACGGTTCAAATAAGGATGCCTGTTGCT
This sequence comes from Methylophagaceae bacterium, assembly GCA_041600795.1. Lineage (GTDB taxonomy): Bacteria > Pseudomonadota > Gammaproteobacteria > Nitrosococcales > Methylophagaceae. The sequence goes on from JBFIJJ010000070.1 coordinate 4,584, forward strand.
GTTCACTGAGGCCCATACCACCATCTTGGATCGAAATACTGATAGTTTGCTGATCTTTTTGGCTTATTGTTATACCAATAAATCCATTTGGACGATTGTACTTAACGGCATTAGATAACAGATTTAATATGACCTGTTTCAATTTCATATGATCAGCGATAACCCAAACAGACTCGTCGAGAAACGATTCAACAGATAATGTTAAATTTAAATGACTCAATTGAGCTTCTATCAGCGGTATAACGTCTTGTATTAACTGATTTACGTTAACATTTTCCAGTGACACCGTCATTTGTCCACTTTCGATTTGAGACACATCTAGTATGTCATTAACCAAGTTAAGTAAATGCTGGCCTGAAGTACTGATCATAGTAATAGAATCAGCATGACTTTCTGATAAATTTTCCATGGATAACAGCTGTGAGAAACCCAAAATAGCATTGAGTGGTGTTCTAAATTCATGACTCATTTTGGATAAAAATTCACTTTTTGCTCTATTGGCTTGCTCGGCCTTTTCTTTTGCTTGCTCGGCTTCTTCTTTAGCTAATATCAATGCTTGTTCTTGCTCAACCCGATTCGTTATGTCACGCATAACGCCAACAAAATACGTATTTTCATCTAGCTTGATTGGTGAAACCGTCAACTCTAGTGGGAAGAAGCTGCCATCTTTACGAAAGCCTTTTAAGTTGCGAGTACTATCAAATACTCTTGGTCCTATGATTTTGGCGTTTTGTACAAGCTGTTTATGTTCTTTTTGTTGTTCTGGTGACAATAACATAGCAACATCACAACCTAGTAACTCTTTCGTCTGATAACCAAACATATCTGCTGCTGCCGGATTAGCTATCGAAATAATAGAGTTATTGTCTATCATTACAATACCTTCAGCCGCATTGTTAATAATGCCGTCTCGCTGCTGATGTGACAGTATCACTGCCTTGCTTGTGCGTACATAAATAATGGCGGTCAAAATAATGATTACACAGGCGCTGAGTACGCCCATGATGATACTTTTAATTACTTGTCTATAAAGGTGATAGGCTTCTTCTTTGTCCGTTTCAGTGACAATACCCATTCGTAACTCATCATCCCATCGCCAAGCACCAATGACATCGATACCACGAACATCTTTATAGCCATTAATGTTACTTCCAGATTTATCTTCCTGTAGTGATTGGGCCACGGCTGTTAACCCATGGTTTTGTATTTGTGACGTGTTTAAGGAAAGCTTGAACTCTGTATGACTTGAATGACTATCAAGTAAATTACTTTCTTTGAGCTGCGTTATGTTTTTGACGTGCGTCAGTAATAACCCATCTCTATTCACCCCATATGTCTTTCCTGTTAAACCAACTTGATTTGAATGAAAGATTGGAATAAAAACAGGATCAGGATCAAACTCAAACACCAATATTGCAAACGTCATGTGTCGATTATCTTTAATCGGAGCCATTACAAACATAGTGGGTGTTCTATAGGCAACGAGACCATTGATATCTTTCCACATCCGTGATGACAGAAAAGGCAGGGAAACCTCAACATTTCCTTGCCAAACTGAATCAATAATTGCTTTATCTATGGTTTCTTGGTCAATATCATGACCTGAGCGCGACATTAAAACTACACCATTTTGGTCTAATAGCTTGAAATCACGAAATTGATGCTCTTCTAACGTCGGTGTTAGGATCAGGTTTAAACGCTCTTTAGTATATTTTTCTGAAAAGGCTGGCTTCGACGTAACAGGGTTATGAATAGCACGAAGCAATTGAGGCTCATCAGCCCAATAGCCAACGATAGTTTTATATTCGTGAAATCGCTGTTTGACCTGAGAAATGGATGATTCTAGTGTGCCATGCAAGCGATAATCTAAGTCTGCCTGTGTCTGACGATAAATGTTGGTAGCAACCCATGTCGAAACAATCAATACCGTTACCAACACAAACATGGCCACTAAGCCTGTTTTAGCTGTAACGCTCAATTGCTCAAATTTAGGCTTCATTAGTTAACTCTAATCATCGTATTTCTTTACACCTTGTTTTATCATTTTGCTCTGTTCCAGCCTAGCCTTCTGATGGTTGCAGCCAAATACAGTGCCCACCACTGACTTTATCCAAGCGTTGCAGCGTGGCGTTATGGGCTTCAAGCTCATCGATATTTGCATGTATTACGCGCAAAGGTCCATGATCTCTATTTCGGATAACGTCATGGCGTGATGTTGTTCCTGCTTCATCTATTTGTTCAGTCGCTAAAGAAAGGTTGACTTGACCGCCAGTCATGGCCAAGTAAACATCGGCCAAAATCTCAGAATCTAATAATGCGCCATGTAATTCACGGTTTGAATTATCAACATCATAACGACGACATAATGCATCAAGATTATTCTTTTGGCCAGGATGCTTATCCTTGGCAAGTTTAAGTGTATCTAAAACAGAACACAGATCATTTATTCGCCGTTTCTCATGTTTAAGCTTACTTAATTCATAATCTAAAAAGCCAACGTCAAATGAAGCATTGTGAATGATTAACTCAGCCCCTTCAATGAAGTTAATAAAATCTTCAACAACATCTTCAAATTTAGGTTTATCTGCCAAAAATTCTGTCGTAATGCCGTGCACTTCAAGCGCACCCGGTTCGCTTTCTCGCTCAGGATTGATGTACTGGTGAAATGTTTCTCCTGTCAGGCGACGATTAACCAGTTCAACACAGCCAATTTCAATAATCCGGTTCCCATCTGTTGTACTTAAACCCGTTGTTTCCGTATCAAGTACAACCTGACGTTTCAATTGTTGTTCAGCCATATTTGTTTTAGCCTTTTTGTGCAATAAGTTCACGTGCTGCAACAGCAAGCTCATCAGCTCGTTCATTCTCAGGGTGACCTTGATGCCCCCGCACCCACTGCCATTCTAGTTTATGTGGCAACGCTGCTTGTTCAAGTCGCTGCCATAAATCAACATTCTTTACTGGTTGTTTACTCGCTGTTTTCCAACCACGTTTTTTCCAACTGGGCAGCCACTCCAACATGCCCTTCATCACATACTGAGAATCAGTCGTCACGGTGACATGGCAAGGTCGTTTAATTGCCTCTAATGCCGCAATGACCGCCATCATTTCCATACGATTATTAGTCGACTCTTTTTCACCACCGGATAATTCTTTTTCACTTCCCTTGGCTTGCAAGATTGCTCCCCAGCCACCAGGGCCAGGATTACCACTACAGGCACCATCAGTAAAAACTTTTACTTCATCCATTCTTTTTTTCTCGTATAACTGGTTTATTAACTAAAGTCCCTGACGGAAATAGTTGTTTAGTTTGCCAACGGGATGTGATCGGGGTGAGAGGAATTGTCCGCTTTGTTGCAATAACAATGGTTACTCCTGAAAATACTGGCCATAAACGCTTACCCCAACGCTCTAGAAATGCACATCGTTCAAACCATTTAGCAGATCTAATTGGAGGGCGGAACATTGTACGCTCGATCATTACTACATCAAAATTCAGTAAGGCTAACCAGTCTTTTATTCTGGCCAGGCTAAAAAAATGTCCCTGCCAAGGAGGACGATCTTGCCAAGAGAACAGGCGTCTTATGCCCCACAAACTCCATGGATTAAAATGACATAACACTAAGGTGCCATCGGCAACCAACACTCGCTCAGCTTCTCGTAATATCTGATGCGGATCTGAGGAAAATTCTAAGACATGGCTTAGCAATAAAGTATCAATGCTATGCCACTTAATGGGTAAAGATTCATAACAACCATCAATATCAGCCTGTCCAGCGATCACTTTTTGAATACAAGGCCGAGAGACATCTGGCAATAAGGATTGTGCTAAGCCTAATTGTAATTGGATATAGCCAAAGAAAAATTTCACATTGGATTGAAAGATACTACGTTCAGCATCCAAAATGCTGCCGCCTAGTGAACTTTGCCACCAGTCGACCATCTTTTTTTTGTGATCCGTTTTATAATCAATCATCGTTCAGCTCAACCATGGAAAGTAACATGCTCAGTGTTTACCCAATCCCCGCATTTAACGACAATTATATCTGGCTAATTGAACACACCGCATCAAAACAAGTTGTTATTGTCGATCCTGGTGATGCAGCTCCCGTTATTACTGCTATTGCTCATTATAACGTCACGCCAATCGCTATCTTGATCACACATCAACATTATGATCATATCAATGGCGTTAACGCACTTGTTAGCCATTATCCTCTGCCCGTATTTGGACAAAAACTCAATCATAACGATGTCATCACTAACGATATATCAGATCAAACACAACTTGCCATCAATGCTACCTTTCCTAAGATTACTGTTATAAATACACCGGGTCATGCACCTAATCATCTTAGCTACTTAGTTGAAGGTAATTTATTCTGCGGCGATACATTATTTGCAGCAGGCTGTGGGCGCTTGTTAGACCCAAACGCTCGACCATTACCTGAGGCACTAAGAGCCACTGCCGCAAAGCAATTATATGACTCTTTAATGACACTTTCAGCCCTACCTAATTCTACTCAGGTTTATTGCGCCCACGAATATACCGAGAACAACCTTCGTTTTGCAGCAGCAGTAGAACCCAATAACGTAATGATACAACAGCGAATTAGTGATACTGATGTATTACGTCAACAGCAAAAGCCAAGCTTGCCATCAATGTTAGCATTGGAGCTGAAAACTAACCCCTTTCTCCGTTGTGACCAAATAGAAGTTATTCAATCAGCCCAACACTTTTCTAACACAAAACTAAGCTCACCATTATCAGTATTTACCGCATTGAGAACATGGAAAGATCAGTTTTAATCAAACGACATTAATGGTCGTAGTCGTCTCTATCGCGTTTTTTATCTCGCTTGCCATTATTGTCATGAGAACGATCTTTATCACGATATTTCGATTTTTTATGTTTCGAACTTTTTAATTTCGATGGTACATATCTGTCGTCAGCATGCTTCCAACCATGATCGTCATCGATTCTGCCACTCATTTCCCAATCACCTTCACGATATCGGAAATAGAAACCGTTATCGAAATAATAGTCAGGAAAACCTACGACGATATAAGCTCTAAGTCCTGAATCATAAATTAAGTCATGATTATGATATTTATGGCGATACCCATGCGCAGGCGCATGAGGCGGTGGACCTTGCTTATAGTAACGGTCATCTGAATGTGCATAATGCGGATCAGAATCATATCGAACGGCCGTTCTACCAACACAGGCCGATAATGAAACCATCAATAGTATTATTAAAAAGACTTTAATATTCATAGATTTGCTCCTTTGATTTTAATAAAGCCTTCCCTTATGACTTTATTAATATCAATACTACGCTACTTCTTATTTATCAGTATGAATATCCATTTGTGGATAGGGAATTGAAATACCATTTTCATCAAATGCCAATTTAATTTTCTCAATTAAGTCAGAACGAACAGGCCAGTAATCACTACTGTTAACCCAAGGACGCACATTAAAATTAACACTGCTATCAGCTAACTCTGCAACTGCAACCGCAGGTGCTGGCTCGTCCAAAATGAGCTCATGCGCATCCAAAATATCGACCATTATTTGTTTAGCCTTAAGCATGTCATCATCATAACCAATGCCAAATACCATATCGATACGTCGTGTATCGCGTGCCGAATAATTGGTGATGGTACCTGAGTAAATTTGGCCATTTGGAATCGTGATTTCACGGTTATCACCCGTTTTCATAATCGTGCTGAAAATACTAATCTTTTCGACAACACCAGCCACACCACCAGCTTCAATAAAATCGCCCAACTTAAACGGACGAAATACAATTAACATGACACCAGCAGCGAAGTTTTGTAAGGAACCTTGTAATGCTAATCCTATCGCTAAACCTGCTGCACCAATTACTGCAATTAAAGAAGTCGTGTCTACTCCCAATCGATCTAGAGAGGCCACAAACACAAACAACAACAGTAAAGCACTAGCTATTGAACTTGCAAAGTTGACCAAAATTGGATCAATTTCAGCACGAATCATTACTTTTCGTAGTAATTTCACTAGCCATTTAACGACAATTCGCCCAACTACAACGATAGCAATTGCAAAAAATATGTTGATTAACCAAGTCATAACAATACTTCCCGAACCCGCTGCTTCCATTATTACTTCCTCTTTTCTATTAAATTTACTATGTCACTGATCAATTTGGGTCCTTGATAAATGAACCCACTATAAATCTGAACAAGACTAGCGCCAGCATCTAATTTCTGGATTGCGTCATTAGCCGACATAATCCCACCGGCTGCAATAATCGGCAAGTGTTCGGGTAATGCTTGTTTAAATTGACGAACAATTTCTGTCGATTTTTCAAAGACGGGTTGCCCACTCAATCCACCCGCTTCATCAGCATGAACCATGTTCTCAACACCAATGCGTGACATTGTAGTATTGGTCGCAATAATGGCGTCTATTTCAAATTGGGCAAAGGAGTGGGCAAGTTGTACTACTTCGCCTTGCTCGAGATCCGGAGCCACTTTTACAGCCATCGGAACATAGCGACCGTGCTGTTGCTGTAACTTTGCCTGCTCTTTTTTTAAGGTTTCAAGCAATCTGTTGAGTGATTCACCAAATTGCAGTGTTCGTAAGCCTGGGGTATTGGGTGATGAAATATTAATGGTGACATAATCAGCATATGGATAAACTTTGTTCAGCCCTATTAAATAATCATCTACTGCATTTTCAACTGGTGTATCAAAATTTTTACCTATATTGATACCAATAATGGCATCAGATTGCGCCACTTTAACTTGTTCGATTAGATGATCAACGCCAAGATTATTAAAGCCCATACGATTGATGATCGCTTGTGCCTCGGGCAACCGAAATAAACGCGGCTTATCATTCCCAGGTTGAGGTCGAGGTGTAACGGTGCCTATCTCTACAAATCCAAATCCCAAAGCCGCAAGCGCTTCAATATAATCACCATTTTTATCCAGTCCGGCAGCAAGACCAACCTGATTAGGGAAATTCAAGCCCATTACTCTTACCGATTGTGCTTTAGGCTTTGGATATAACAATGACGACAATCCCGTCATTTCAAGCACAGCTAAACCCGTTAGACCAAGATGATGCGCTTTCTCAGCATCCATCTTAAACATGATATTGCGTAGTAAGCGATATAACATTATTCAGTCACCATTGTTATCAGATATCCACTAAATTTCCGAATATTTATGACGCCAGTATCCAAGATAAGATATTGACCTTTTATGCCATGCAAAACACCTTCGACAACGGGTGTTTTGTCAAAGTTAAATGAGGTTACTTTTGTAGGATACTGGTGCACGGGATAATCAATCGTCACTACTTTTTCTGCTGGCAACGGCATAATGGCGTCTTCACCAAACTGCTGTTGAAGAGTAACAATGTCCTGATGGCACTCAGCCATTAATTGATCACGTATTGCCGGCAAATCAACTTCTTGTGCTTGGCCTTTAAGCATTTTTCGCCAATCGGTTCGGTCGGACACATGCGCCTTAAACATGACTTCGACTAAACCCGATTGATAACGTGTTTTGACTTTGAATACAGGGATTGCTTGAGTTGCACCTTGATCTATCCACCGTGTCGGTATTTGTCCAACACGCGTTATGCCAACCTTAAGTCCAGAGCTATTGGCTAAATAGACAATATGCTCTTGCATGCACACCGCTTGTCCCCATTCTGGTTCACGGCAGGTGCCTTGGTCGAAATGGCATGTTTCTGGTTTCATAAAACACAGGTCGCATTGTGCTAATTTCTGTGAACACGGG
>JBFIJJ010000071.1:0-12039 GCA_041600795.1 Methylophagaceae bacterium
CGTTGAAATGGCACGCTGCATTGATAGTATTCGCATTTGTGTCGATGCGTTACGTAACGATGTCTCTAAACCAGTACCAATGGGGATCAATGCCGCCTCACAGCATCGCTATACAATAATGAAAAAAGAACCTATCGGTGTTGTGGTTGCTGTTAGTGCATTTAATCACCCACTTAACTTGATTGCCCATCAAGTTGGCCCTGCGATTGCTGCAGGTTGCCCAGTGATAGTTAAACCCGCTGAAAATACACCTTTGTCATGCATTAAATTGGTCGAAATTTTCCATCAAGCTGGTTTACCTAAACCATGGTGCCAAGTTATTTTGCCTCAAAGTCATCAATTTTCTGAACAATTGGTTACCGATCCACGCGTTGCCTTTTTCAGCTTTATTGGCAGTGCCAAAGTGGGTTGGTATTTACGTTCCAAATTAGCGCCAGGGACGCGATGTGCTTTAGAACATGGTGGTGTTGCACCAGTTATAGTTGCTGATGATGCGGATCTTAACAAAGCTGTGCCAGCCTTGACCAAAGGCGGTTTTTATCATGCAGGCCAAGTCTGTGTATCAGTACAGCGTATCTATGCTCATGAATCAATTGCACGCGATTTAGCCAATAGGATGGTTGCTCTCGCCAATACACTGGTCGTAGGCGATCCGCTTTCTGATAAAACTGAAGTTGGACCACTAATCCGTCCGACTGAAGTTGTGCGTGTCAGTTCTTGGGTTCAAAAAGCGGTCGATACCGGTGCCGAGCTATTATGTGGAGGCCAAGCCTTAGCTAAAAATTGCTATGCCCCAACAGTATTATTTAATCCTAGTAAAGATAGCATTGTGACAACATCCGAGATCTTTGGACCTGTCGTCTGCATCTATCCTTATAGCAATATAGATGACGCTATAGAACAAGCTAATAGTCTTGACGTTGCATTCCAAGCTTCTGTTTATTCTGAAAACATTGATACAGCAATGTACGTCTCTGATCGTATTGCGGCGTCAGCGGTCATGATAAACGAACATACCGCGTTTCGTGTTGATTGGATGCCATTTGCCGGTTTACGCCACTCAGGTTTGGGAACAGGCGGCATTCCTTATACCTTTGAAGATATGCAAATCGATAAAATGATTGTGATTACATCAGCGGCGATCAGCTAATAATGATCACTTTGCGGATATGCTGATATCGTGATCAAAGACAGCGCGATCCAACTACCCTATAATAGCCGCCATGATTAAATTGAAAACACGCTATTTTATTATTGTGGTCACTACTGCATTAGCACTAACAGGCTGTGCTAATAAAATAGAGACCGCCAAGACAAGTTCTCCATCTATATCCCGCTCATCAACGGAAAAAGCCCCCACAACCTGGGAACAAGCTTATGGTGAACCGCTTGAGTCTGAACAAAACAACATAGACCCGACAAGCCCTGACACTAATAAAGACTATTCCCAACAAGAATTTAGCCCAATCCCGATCACCGATCTTTGGCAACGTATTCGAAATGGCTATGCCATTGCTTCACCCACAATGCATCCTGAAACACGCAACCAACTTCAATGGTTTATTAATCATCCCGATTACGTCAATCGGGTAGTCGAACGTGCAAGACCTTATTTACATTATATTGTTGATGAACTTGAACGACGTAATATGCCATTAGAAATTGCTTTATTACCCGTCGTAGAAAGTGGTTTTCAGCCTTATGCCTATTCTTCAGGGCGAGCAGCAGGTTTATGGCAATTTATTCCTGGTACAGGCAAGCTTTATGGCTTAGAACAAAATTGGTGGTATGACGGTCGACGTGATGTTATTGCTTCAACTCAAGCAGCAATGGATTACTTGCAAAAACTTCATAATGACTTTGGCAATTGGCAACTGGCATTAGCTGCATATAATTGTGGTGAAGGTACGGTGGGTAGAGCAATAAAACGAAATCAACAAGCTGGCAAACCGACTGATTTCTGGTCATTAGACCTTCCTAGAGAAACGTCAGCTTATGTACCTAAATTAATGGCTGTAGCCCACTTAATTAAAAATCCAGATAAATACAACATTACACTGAGCCCAATTGATAATGTCCCTTTTTTAACTATTGTCGATACTGGTTCTCAAATCGACTTATCCTTGGCCGCCAAATTAGCTGACATTACAACCGATGAAATGTATCAGTTAAATCCTGGATTCAACCAATTTGCAACATCACCTGATGGACCACATCAACTAGTGGTGCCAGTGGATAAAGCGGAACAATTTCAGAATGCACTTGAACTATTGCCTGATGATGAGCGCGTTCAGTGGACTCGTCACAAAATTAAATCAGGTGACTCTCTAGGTAAAATAGCTAACCATTACAACACTACTGTTGCAGCATTAAAACAGGCTAATGGTCTAACCGGCAATTCTATTCGAGCAGGAAAAAACCTATTAATTCCAGTGGCAACAACACGTTTGCCATCAAGTTTACCGGCAACACAAAGTCAACGTTTGGCCATACAGCAACCAGCAACTTCCCGTAGTAATAAAAAGGTGCATACCGTTAGGCCAGGCGATACATGGTGGGACATTGCTAATAGCTATGATGTCGACGTAAAAAAACTGGCAAAATGGAATAGTAAAGCGCCAAACGATATTTTGCATCCTGGCCAAAAACTTATTATTTGGTCTGAAACAAGTACATTGGCAAAGAATAAAACGACTAGTACTGTTAAATACACCATCCGTCAGGGTGATTCCCTCTGGAGTATTTCACAAAAATTTAAAGTTACTGTCACCCAACTTCGTGAATGGAATGGTCTGAGCGATCGTACTTTGCTGAAACCAGGTCAAAATTTGACCTTATATGTTGATGCCACTAAACAATATGGAAAGATCTAATTGCTCCACATCGCTCTATTTGAACCAGAAATACCACCTAATACCGGCAATATTATACGACTGTGTGCCAATGCTGGAGCCCAACTTCATTTAATTGAGCCCTTAGGTTTTGCGTTAGATGATAAACGCTTACGTCGTGCCGGATTAGATTATCATGAATTTGCTACTGTTCAGATCCATAGTGACTATCTCCATTTCACTAATTGGGCAGAAAATAGGCGAATTTTTGCATGCACAACCAAGACTACACAAGCGCATACCCAACCACATTATCAAGATGAAGATGTATTTCTATTCGGGCCGGAATCACGCGGTTTACCAGCTGATATTTTAAATAGTATTGTTGAATCCTATAAAATCCGCATACCAATGCAAGCCAATAGCCGTAGTCTTAATTTATCAAATGCCACGGCCATTATTCTGTATGAATCGTGGCGCCAATTGGGATTTAACAACGCTATTTAGTCTCATATCTTACGTTTACAATAATAATGACAAATGGTAACTAGTTCTCATCACGGTAATTGTATTTCACTTCAAACAAGCGCTATAACGTATGATAACTTCTTTACTATGGTTCCTTGTTATAAATCTCTGGTAACCTAGCTAGGTTTCAACTTTAAATCCGGCGTTTTTGATAACATGATGATGGTATGAGTTTCCAATATCCCGATACAATGCCTCCGTTCTCTCTGAATGTGCCAAAACAGACAGACATGAGTGGCGTTGAACTTAATGAAAGCCTGCTTCGGCACTGGATAAAACGATTACCTAACAATAACCTAGAATCATTTATTGAGTTATATCTAGATGCATTACAGCGGTTTAATGCAAATCAACTCGATCAGAAACAACGACTTCGTTTATTAGATATCTATCGTCAACCGCTCAATCAATTATTATTTAGGCTTTCTCCTCAAAAACTGACCGAGTACATTCCTGACGCTAAGCGACGCAATACCGCTATCTCAAACTTCTCTCAGTTGCTGTCAGAATTAGCCACTGGTTACAAAATTGTTATCGTAGAGGCAAATAAAACACACTCCAATCTTAAACTTGCACCGATTGCTCAGCTTGCAATTAACCGAGCCTGCGAACAACTAAGTTATATCGTGTTACATGCATATAAGTTCTATCGCACTCCACCTGCTCGCGTTTTGCATGACTTACATCAGCTTTACCAATTGACCTTAACATCTGCTGTAGAAGAAATAATTCCAATTGTTGAAGGTGACCTAAGAGCAAGCGTTTCGTTTAAAGATTTATACAGCCAGTTGATGTTAGTGTGTATATGCAACCCTTACGGTTTACACAGTGAGAAAGTATTAGATGCTTATAAGATAATGGCTAAATTAGCTCCTCAGGCTGATATTTTGCCCCTTCCGCCGACAACAAAAGCAACACCGGGACACTTTTATATAAATTGTTTGAGTGACCGTATACCAATACCTTCAGTATTGCCGATGACTGAAAATCAGACTCAACCACCTGCATTAATTTTTAACACTAAACCGATATTAGGTCTTGTTGATACACTATTTCAGCAGGCTAAAAAAACAGAAACACCAGACGTTGATATTAATTTACTCAAACAACTTACCCCCTTTCTCAATACATCCTATGAACGTAAGCAGATAAGAGTTCCTGTTACCGGCAATAAACATGCTTATCTAGCCTGTGGCATTGAGACGGTTCATACCTGCCTCAATCTCACTGACCCACTACCCAATAACAATGAGCCCGCATTGCATTCAACTTGGGAAATATTAAATAAAAATCGTTCGGGCTATCTAATTAGTCAAATACTAACCGAGTCATCACCAGCCAATTTCGTTGCCATTGGTGATTTTATTGGCATTTTTGAACCAGGCCCAACAGGCAAAAAACCGCAGTCTCATGTCGGTTTTATTCGTTGGATGAGAATTGATAAACACGACAAAATAAAAATTGGTTTGTCACTAATTGAAGGTGATGCCGTTTCAGTGCAATACACAACGGATAATAATCCTATTTCAAAACTAGGGTTATTTTTGCCCGAAATTCATCGAATTCACCAAGCGGCATCACTCATTACTGAAATAGGGGATTTTGCGCCTGATACAACGATCGAGATAATACCTAAAAAGAAACGTTTTACATTCTCGATGGCGATAGCGTATTTATTAAGTCAAGGTAATAATTACCAACACTTCACCTTGAAAGAACCACCGCTAGATACTACGAATTAATTGTACGTTTAGAAACAACGTTTTATAAAACTCTAGGCGGGGCTTGTAATAGATTCGTTCTTTGTTAGACGTTCACATGGTGGCTATGGGTGGATTCGAACCACCGACCCCATCATTATGAGTGATGTGCTCTAACCAACTGAGCTACATAGCCATGTGAAGCAGGGCATTTTACGTTTCTATAGATAAAATATCAAGAAGTTCCTGCACTTTTATAACCAATCAGTCAGTTTAATTCCTAAGCCGATGCTATTTGAATGAGAATTGTAGTCGATCAGACTCTCTCCATAGCCATTAAACCATTGCACATAACCATGAACATTATCACTGAGCGGAAATGTCCAGCCAAGCTGAACAGCACCATGATTATCACTGACGTCGAGATTATTTCTCACTAAGAGATCAAAGGTATGGTTGTCTTTTTTATAAAGCGCGCCGAATTCAAAGTTACCTAAATAGTCTTGAATATCCGGATTATCATCGTTATTAGATGATTCAGGAATTCGCCACCACGGTTTTAATGAAAAATACCAGTTGCCTTGCTCAAAAATAAAATCCGCATAGACCCTATTCCAACTTCGTGAGAGTGAACCTGATTGACCATTGGATTGATGCACAACGCCCGTTCGGATAATTGAGTTACGCAATCCGAAAATGTTTATGTCATTTTTAAACGATAACCAGATTTCAGGCTCATGATTTGAGTCTCGAAACGGTGATGAGCCTTGTTTATTAAATTGTTGCCAAAATGATCGGTTGGTATAGGCAACAAATAAATCGCCATTGCCATCAAACAAACCTCGCGCGAGAGGTAATTTCAAACTTATCTGGAACTTGGTTTCCCAAGGCTGAATATTGATATTTCTATCAGGAAAAGCCTGCTCAAAAGGCTGCTCATTGGGTGAGGCCAGATTATTGCTAAGCAAAATATAATTAGGCTTATGTGGTAACAATGCAAAAGGATTTTTAGCCTGATCTTTTTCAAGATTTAATCGCTGTGTAATCGCCGATACGTCGTCAGATGGCGGTAATTGCTGTTCTTGTTGATTAGCGAGCATTGAGAGATTGTCGTTATCAACAGAATTTTGACAGTAGCGACGCAATTCACCGACTGTTTTATTATCGTCAGCTTGTTCAAACTGTTGTTGCAAACAATGTTCGATAGTTTGGGCATTAACACCTTGGCTTGGTATACAAACCAAACTAACAATTAATAGGACAAGACGAGAATTCATAACTAGCCATTAGTAATTAGAAGCAGATAGCACTATTCTAGCGTTAATAGCGCTATCTGGCCTATTAATATGAGTTAGTATTAGACATTAAAGCGGAAATGCATCACATCACCATCTTTAATGATGTAATCCTTACCTTCCAGACGCCATTTACCAGCATCTTTTGCACCTTGTTCACCTTTAAATTCAATAAAGTGATCATAACTGATGACTTCAGCCCGAATAAAACCTTTTTGGAAATCCGTATGGATAACACCAGCGCCTTCAGGCGCAGTTGCACCAACACGAACCGTCCATGCACGAACTTCTTTTACACCTGCAGTAAAGTAAGTATGTAGGCCTAATAAAGCATAACCACTTCGAATAACTCGGTTCAGGCCGGGCTCATCTTGGCCCAATTCAGCTAAGAACTCTTTTTTCTCTTCGTCATCTAATTCTGCAATTTCTGACTCTATTGCGGCACAAATAGTAACAATCGGTGCGCCTTCTTTTTCTGTAAAAGCAGTTAAGGCATCAAGCAATGGGTTATTGTCAAAGCCATCTTCAGCAACATTAGCAATATACATCGTTGGTTTGATCGTAATGAGATGAACTTCTTTCAATAATGCCAATTGATCGGCATCTAAATTCATCGTTCTGACCAATTTACCCTCATTCAGCACATCTCGAATTTCTGTTAATAATTCGAGTCGGGCTTTCGCTATTTTATCGCCACCTTTAGCATCACGCGTAGTTTTGGTAATTGCTTTTTCAACACTTTCCAAATCGGCAAGGCACAATTCCGTATTAATAACTTCAATATCATCTAATGGCGAAACTTTGTTAGCGACATGAATAACATTGTCATTTTCAAAGCAGCGTACGACATGGGCAATGGCATCTGTTTCACGAATATTAGCCAGAAATTTGTTACCTAGACCTTCACCTTTTGATGCTCCAGCAACCAAACCAGCGATATCAACAAATTCCATCGTAGTGGGTAATACCCGCTCAGGTTTAACTATTTCAGCAAGAGCATCCATACGTGGATCCGGTACTGGCACAATTCCAACATTAGGCTCAATAGTACAAAACGGATAGTTCTGTGCATCAATACCAGCTTCAGTAAGTGCATTAAATAAGGTTGATTTACCAACATTTGGCAAGCCAACGATGCCACATTTAAATCCCATGATATATCCTATTGTGAATGTAGCCAGTGCATGGCTTTTTCTAATTGATCTGACAACACATCAGGCAAAACGCGTAGCGAATCCTCTATTGCCGAGATAATCAACTGTCGATCTGATTGAGAAGGTTTGCTGAGAACATAGTCTGAAACCTGCCGACTATCGCCGGGGTGTCCGATACCTAATCTGCAGCGTAAAAATTCTTTACTTCCTGTTCGCTCTATAATGTCTCTAAGACCATTATGCCCTCCATGTCCACCGCCACGTTTCAAACGAGCAACGCCAGCAGCCAAATCAAGTTCATCATGAACGATTAGAATATTTGTTGGAGGAATTTTGAAAAAATTTGCCAGAGCAGCAACAGATTGACCACTACGATTCATAAATTGCAGCGGTTTTAATAAATAGAGTTTGTGTTCATTAAGTTGGCACTGGGCCAATTGACCATGATATTTGTTATCAACGTTTAACGTTGCACCTAAATCATGAGCCAATTGATCCAGCCACCAGAACCCAACATTATGTCGGGTGTATTCATATTGAGGACCTGGGTTGCCCAATCCGGCGATTAACCAGTTAGCCATAACAACTCCTCAGGAAACAACCTTATTCTTCAGTTGCTTCTTCGCCTTCTTCAGCTTCAGCTTCTGCACCACCACGAGGTGTGTGAATGCTAACAACAGCTTGGTCATAAGCAGAACGTTCACCTTCTTCTAGGTGCTCTTCTTGAGTATGAGTTAATGCTGTTAATGTAACGCCTTTAGGCAATACAAGTTCAGACAAGTGGATAGTGCCATCAAGCGCCAATTTAGCAATATCTACTTCAATATATTCAGGTAGATCTTGTGGCAAACATGATACTTCAACATCTGACATCAAGTGAGCAACAACACCACCAGCTTTAACACCAGGAGCAACTTCTTCACCGATAAAGTGTAAAGGTACAACCATAGTCATTGCATGTTTAGCATCAACACGTAAAAAATCAGCATGCATGATTTTTACATCACTTGCTGGATGACGTTGTAGATCTTTCAATACAACTTTCGTTTTTTTGCCATCAATGTTTAATGTCAAAATGTGAGCATAAAATGCTTCTTCAGCAAGATGACGTAAAAATTGATTATGATCTAACGTGATTGAAACAGGTGTTTCTTCAGCACCGTAAACGATAGCTGGAACTTTACCGGCATGACGTAGGCGGCGGCTCGCACCTTTCCCCTCGTCAGTACGAAGTTCAGCTTTAACTTCAAATAAATTTTCCATTTTTTTCTCCAAAAAATCATGAACAAAACTAAATTTTGTCCATTAAAAATGCCGCCCTTCGGCGGCGCTCTGTCATTCCCGCGACCAGAAATGACATAAAGAAACAGCGGATATATTAGCCGTTGTTTCTGTTAAATGCGTTATTTTAACGCAATTAATCCATATACAAGGAGCTGACAGACTCCTCGTTACTAATTCGGTACATCGCTTCTGCAAGCATTTCAGAAATGCTCAGAACACGAATCTTTTCACAGTTAGCAGCATTAGCCTGCAATGGAATAGTATTGGTTACAACTAATTCATCTAAGACTGACTTTTCTAAATTTTGAATTGCAGCACCTGATAAAACGGGATGTGTACAGTAAGCAACAACCCGAAGCGCACCTTTCTCTTTTAATGCTGCTGCAGCGGCACATAGCGTTCCGGCTGTATCAACCATATCATCTATCAAGACACACACTCGGCCTTCAACTTCACCAATAATATTCATTACTTTGGCAACATTGGCGCGTGGACGACGTTTATCAATAATCGCAAGTTCAACATCTAATAATTTAGCAAGAGCACGAGCGCGAACCACACCACCCACATCTGGAGACACGACCACTAAGTCGTCGTATTTATGCTTCCAAATATCACCCAACAAAACAGGGGATGCATAGACATTATCAACAGGACACTCAAAGAAGCCTTGAATTTGATCAGCATGCAAATCTACTGTTAGAACACGGTCAGCACCAACACCCGTTAACATATTCGCAACTACTTTAGCTGTTATAGCAACACGTGCTGAACGAGGACGGCGATCTTGGCGTGAATAGCCCATGTAAGGGATAACCATGGTAATACGTCTGGCAGATGCACGACGAATGGCATCGGTCATTACCATCAATTCCATTAAGTTGTCGTTTGCAGGCATGCATGTTGGCTGAACGATAAAGACATCCTTGCCACGAACATGATCCAGAATTTCGACCATAACTTCGCCATCGCTGAACGACTCAACGGTTGCTTTTCCAAGGGGAATATTTAGTACTTTAGCTATATTTTGCGCTAACTCGCGATTTGCATTTCCGGTAAATACCATCATGCTGCTATCTGCGGTGCGTTGTTGTAGCTGAAGAAGTCTGTTTTTTGCCACGGTAAAGACGCCGGTTTCTATCAAAAAAACAAAAAAGAATGGCTGGGGTACCAGGATTCGAACCTGGGAATGCAAGGATCAAAACCTTGTGCCTTACCGCTTGGCGATACCCCAACTGATAAATTTAATTCTAACATCTTTGCAGATGTGTCATAACTTAAAGCTTGATTATACACATGTAATCAATGGTGACTGATTACACGCTTTTGCTACAAACCCATGCCATTCTATAGGCAAACTAGTTATCACTTTTTCCGCTTGCTCCTGGCTTTCAAACCCGGCAAATACGCAAGCTCCTGTTCCGGTCATTCTTGGTTGTGCATACTGACTTAACCAATCAATCGCTTCTGAAACAGGTAGGTAGTTCCGTTTTACTACCTCTTCACAGACATTTCTGCCTTCCCCCGAAAGGAAGCGCGGTATTGTGATAGGTTCGCAATCTCGTGTCAATTCTGGAGACGAAAAAATTTCAGCTGTCGACACGTGGCATGCCGGTACAATGACGACATACCATAGCTCCGGCGGTGTTATCTCTGTTAATTTCTCACCGACACCTTCCGCCCACGCAGCATGTCCACGGACAAAAACGGGCACATCTGCGCCTAAATCAAGCCCCATTTGCGCTAATTCATCGACAGATAAGCCAGCCTTCCAAAGATGATTTAATGCAACTAATGTTGTTGCCGCATTTGAACTACCACCACCAAGTCCACCTCCCATAGGCAACTTTTTATCGAGCCGAATCGTTGCACCCTGTTTACCATTAATTTTTTGTTGCAACATTCGAGCTGCACGTACAATCAAGTTGGAATCATTGTCCACACCGGAGATCGGTGTTAGTAGATCTATTGTTGTGTTATCGGTAATTTCAAACTGTAAATAATCACAATAATCTAAAAACTGGAAAGCCGTTTGTAGCTCATGATAGCCATCATCACGCTGTTTTGTAATATGCAAAAACAGATTAATTTTTGCAGGCGCAGGCCACGCTATCATTCAACAGTATCCCAATCATTCACGATAACTCTTACACTAAGCTCTGGATGATTTATAAATACCTTTGCAGGCATCGAATAGCCTTTGAATGGTACATATCGCAGGTACTCAATTTCCCAGCCATCTTGTTTCAGATAACTAATTCTACCCTGATCATCATAGCGAACCTCATCAACGCTTTCAGCGGCATATGGCAAGCCACGAACCCAATCACGTAATGCACTTACAGGCATATGCACTTTTAATGCTTCTAATAACAGCGCTTCCGGGGTTTGAGCAGCAATTTGACTACCATCATCCATTGTCAAAACAACACGATTAGAATCGCCATCAAGTATTACACCACCCTGCGCAAAAGGACCTGATAACTTGATTTGGAAATGATCGTTGTTTTGCTGCCAGTTCAGTCCGGCATTCCAAGCCTCATTACCCTGACGAATCACAGTGCGTCCATTAATTTGCCATTTTTCGAGCAGCATTAACGCCGTTTGTCTTTGTTGCCATAATGTAGTCGGTTCAACAACGGGACGTTGTTGCCAGATTGGCACACAGGCAGTGGTCAATAGACCAAACACTAATAGGCCTACGGTTAAAACACAGGATCGATTCATTATTGTACAAATCGTCCCATAGTTTCTTTCAGTAGGGCATTATCAGGTGCTTGTTCCAAGGCTTTTTGCCAAAGTTGCTTTGCCTCTTGATGCTTATTTTGTTGCCATAAGACTTCGCCAAGATGTGCCACAAACTCTGGATCATCTTGAATTGCTATAGCTTGTTTCAAATACAGTGCTGCTGCTTCCAATTTACCCATTCGATAATAAACCCAACCTAAACTATCGAGATAAAAAGGATCATTTGGACTGATAACTAAGGCCTTTTGTATTAATGCCAAGGCTTCTGAATAACGATCCGTTTTATCTGCCAAAGTATAGCCAAGTGCATTTAATGCTGAGGCATTATTCGGTTCCGCCTCTAAAATCTTGTTTAAATCTTGTTCGAGCACATCAATATGACCTAAAGGCTCTGCTGTCATGGCACGTCCGTATAGCAGCTCCATATCATTCGGGTAGACTTCTAATGCTTCGGTATATAAATCGTAAGCACTTTGATATTCACCGCGATCACGTAAGA
>JBFIJJ010000072.1:0-12015 GCA_041600795.1 Methylophagaceae bacterium
AAATCAAAAGGTAATGTGTTAGATCCTATCGACATTATTGACGGTATTGATTTGGAAGCACTTGTTGCCAAACGTACCGCTGGCATGATGCAACCACAACTTGCAGCCAAAATCGAAAAAGCCACACGCAAAGAATTCCCTGAAGGTATCGAGGCTCATGGTACTGATGCACTGCGTTTCACCTTTGCATCATTGGCATCAACCGGTCGTGATATTAACTTTGATATGAACCGTATTGGTGGTTATCGCAACTTCTGTAATAAATTATGGAATGCGGCGCGTTATGTATTGATGAATACCGAAGGGCAAGACACTGGTATTGATAACAACAATGTTGAATTAAGTTTGGCTGATCGTTGGATTATTTCAAAACTACAATCAACAGAACAAGCGGTGACAACAGCAATTGAAGGCTATCGTTTTGACCATGCCGCCCAAGAAATTTATGAGTTTATCTGGAACAACTACTGTGACTGGTATTTAGAACTGTCGAAACCTGTTCTAAATAACGACAATGCTAGCGATGACGCCAAGCGTGGCACACGTCGTACCTTGGTTCGTGTTTTAGAAACAGTATTACGTTTAGCCCATCCATTTATGCCATTTATCACCGAAGAAATTTGGCAAACTATCGCACCACTTGCAGGTAAATCTGGCTCATCTATTATGAGTCAACCCTACCCTGTTGCTGATTCAGCTAAAGTAGATGAAACCGCTGTTGCGGATATGGAATGGTTGATGGAATTTATTACAGGCATACGTTCAATCCGTTCGCAAATGAACATTCCACCTAAAAAACAACTGCCGGTTTTATTAAAAGACAGTAATGATATTGACCAGCAACGTTTAAACACAAACCGTGACTTCTTAAGTCGTCTAGCTAATCTTGAAAGTATTGCCTTATTAGAAGGTGATGCCCCGGCTTCTGCAACTGCATTAGTTGGCAAAATGGAAATTTTGATTCCATTGGAAGGTTTAATTGATAAACAAGCTGAACTTGATCGCCTAGATAAAGAAATCGCTAAATTAGACAAAGTAATCAAACAATCAGCAGGCAAATTAAGCAATGAAAATTACGTTGCCAAAGCCCCGGCTGATGTTGTCCAAAAAGAACGTGAAAAGTTAGCTGAAATGGAACAATCATTGTCACAACTACAACAGCAAAGACAATCATTGAGTTAAGTATTAATGCTAAAAAGCCCAGCACGATCGCGTGTTGGGCTTTGAATGTTGGTTGAACTGATAAAGCGTTAAAATCATTGTTTATTTTATTCACTGGAAGATGAAAGATGGCTAAGCAATCACAACTCACAATGAATAAACGACTTCATCGACTAATAGATGAGCTATACAACGGCCTAAGTAAACGGGCCAGTTATTTTCGGTGGGCATTGTTAACATTTGATGCTATCACCATCTTATATTTCATTTTGGCTTCTTTTTTTCATCATGTGAATGAATTACATGTGGTGGAAGAAGCGATTGGGATTATTTACCTAATCGAATTCTGTGCACGTCTATTTATTAGTAAAACCCGTCTGCACGATCTCGTACATCCCGCTGGACTAGCCGATCTTATTGTCATCGCTTCTTTGCTTGCACCGTCACTAGCACAAAATTATAGTTTCCTACGCGTTGTTCGTGCTTTACGACTACTTCGCTCCTATCACATGCTTAAACACCTCCGCAAACAATCACAGTTTGTACGCCTACATGAAGATATAATCTTTAGCGTGGTTAACCTAGTGGTATTTATTTTTGTTATTACAGCCATCGTCTTTGTTAGTCAGGTAGGTATAAACTCTGGTATAACCAACTACATTGATGCGTTGTACTTCACCATTGCAACACTGACTACCACTGGCTTTGGTGATGTCACCTTGATGGGTACTAGCGGTCATCTGCTAGCAGTACTCATTATGATCTTCGGTATATCCTTATTCCTGAGACTAATCCAAACTATCTTTCGACCTAGTAAGGTACGATATGAATGTCCGACCTGTGGCTTAAACCGCCATGATGTTGACTCGGTTCACTGCAAACATTGTGGAGAGTTATTACATATCACTACTGGTGGCGCTGATTAAACAAGTTTGTCACTAAGCCAAGCCTTAAATAACGAGATAAAAGAGCCCAACATTTCATCTCAAACTGTTGGGCTCTTATGTTAACAATTATTTAATCAGTCAACTTTGACTTCTATCCGTTTTGGTTGGGCTTTTTCTAGCTTAGGAATTGCCAACTCTAAAACACCATCTTTAGTTTTTGCAGAAATGGCATCTAAATTAGCACTATCTGGCAATGTAAAACGACGCATAAAACTGCCACTAAATCGCTCAACGCGTTTATAGTTTTCTTTTTCTTCTTGAGTTTTGTCTTCACGATGACCTTTGATCGTAAGCACGCCATTTTCTGCAGTTACTTCAATATCCTCTGATTTCACGCCAGGTAAGTCCGCATGAATAACAAAGTCTTTTTCTGTCTCTTTAATGTCTACCGCTGGTGCCCATTCCGTCGAACCAAAGTTCACCTCTGCCGATGGTGCATTAAATAATGACGACATTTCTTGTTGTAATTGATCTAATAAAGTTAAAGGTCTGTATTTTTGTATAGCCATAGTCATACCTCCTTTCTCAAATCTAAATGTGGCCAATACCACAATTTATATATGGGAATAGAGAAAAAACTTTTCAAGACTTTTGATATAAAGTTTTAGTACATTACATATCTAAGTAGTTTGAATGCTTTTAACAACATCTGTACCTACATAGTGATAATCTCGATATTCTGGCTTCCAGAAGTGTTTTTCAATAGCAGCGGCTAAGTCCTCATCAGACAACTCAGGCGCGACACCTTGTTGTTGACCAACTTTAGTTACAGCCATCGCAATCTTTTTACTTAATTTAGCGATTGCAGTTAATGGCGGGAGTAAGGCCCCCTCTCCTGTTTGTACCATTGGTGATGCAGCTGCAAGCTGTTCACTTGCTACTATTAACATTTCATCAGTGATGCGTGACACTTTACCTGCAACCACTGCCAAACCAAATGCCGGAAAAATATAACTATTATTACATTGGGGAATTATGTAGGTACAACCATCGAACTCAATAGGCGCAAATGGACTACCGGTTGCAATAATTGCCTTGCCATCGGTCCAATGCAACAACTGTTCTGGTGTTGCTTCAATCTGGCGTGACGGATTACTAAGTGGCAGGATTATTGGTCGCTCACACTTTTGCCACATTGTTTCAATAATTGCTTGTGTGAATAAGCCTGCTTGTCCAGAAACCCCGATTAACGTTGTCGCTTGAGCATTTTTTACCACCTCCGCTAAAGAAGCATAGTGTCCAAGTAGTTGCCAATCGCTAACCACGGTTTTAGCTTTACTAAAGGCCTGCTGGAAACCGGGTAACTCCATACCTTGCGTTAATAAACCATGCCTATCCACCATAAAAATTTGGTTTCGCGCTTGCTGATCTGACAAGCCCTCTTTACGCATTTGAGCAACAATTTGTTCTGCAATCCCACAGCCTGCTGCTCCTGCCCCTGCAAACACAATGGTTTGCTGACTCAACTGTTCATTTTTTGCATAACAAGCAGCGAGTAATGTGCCGACTGTGACTGCGGCTGTGCCTTGAATATCATCATTAAAACAACAAATTTGATCACGGTAACGGGTCAATAATGGTAAGGCATTTGTTTGATTAAAATCTTCGAATTGCAATAATACGTCAGGCCAGCGTTTTTTTACGGCATTGATAAATAGATCTACAAATTCGTTATATTGCACCTGATCAATTCGAGGATGTTGCCAACCAAGATAGTAAGGATCCTTTAACAATCTCTCATTATTAGTACCAACATCAAGCATGATCGGTAAGGTATACGCTGGACTGATACCGCCACAAATTGTGTACAGAGATAGTTTTCCGATAGGAATACCCATTCCACCTACACCCTGATCACCCAAACCTAAAATACGGCTGCCATCAGTAACCACAATGACTTTTACATTGCGTTTGGTGACATTAGCTAATATTTCATCGATACAGTGGCGATCTGGATAGGAAACAAATAGACCTCTAGTCCGCCTGTATATTTCAGAAAAACGTTCGCAAGCTTCACCAACAACCGGGGTATAGATAATAGGTAGCATCTCTTCGAGATGATCGTGCAGCAGACGATAAAAAAGTGTTTCATTTTCATCTTGCTTTGCACGCAGATAAATATGTTTGTTTATAGGTTCCACAAAGCTGGAATATTGTTGATATGCTCGTTCAACTTGCTGATCGAGCGTTTCATAGCGTTGAGGTAACAAGCCAGTAAGCTTGAAAGAATGTCGTTCGTGCTCACTGAAAGCACAGCCTTTATTGAGTAAAGGCATACTCAACAAGGTTGAACCAGAATAAGTCAATGCGACTGGTGGTTTGGTAGAACCTTGTTGTGCCATGCTTACCCCTAGTTTTAGATTAGCTATCTGAATGATACAACTAATTTAGGGGCTAATTACAGGAAGATGTGAAATTTTCTTTAAAACATGCCTAATTGAAGCTGCGCGGCTTCGGTCATCATATCTTTAGTCCAAGGTGGATCCCAAACTAACTCAACATGCACCTTGTTAACTCCATCGACTGTCGCTACTTTCGCTTCAATATCGCCGGGGAAAGATTGAGCAACAGGACAACCCGGAGCGGTCAATGTCATATTGATATTTACATTACCAGAATCGCTAATACTGATATCGTAAATAAGACCTAATTCATAGATATTGATCGGAATTTCAGGATCAAAGATGGTTTTAAGCATCTCAATCACGTCTTCTTTCAGCTCTTCAGGTGTCATTTTAAAATCTTCTAAACTCATGCTATTGCTCTATTCTGTTGTCACTGAAATATCGTGATCGCTATCCATTGCGGCATGGATAGTGTGCCAAGATAAGGTTGCACATTTAACACGTGCGGGAAATTCTTT
Organism: Methylophagaceae bacterium; assembly: GCA_041600795.1. Classification (GTDB taxonomy): domain Bacteria; phylum Pseudomonadota; class Gammaproteobacteria; order Nitrosococcales; family Methylophagaceae. Next base: position 4,972 of record JBFIJJ010000072.1, read on the forward strand.
AACACCGCTTAACACTTCGAGCTTGCCTAATGCTGACGTATCCACCTCTTCACCCGTCATTTGTTTATGAACTAACTCATACAAACTTTCAGCTTCTGCAAGTGTTTTACCTTTTAAGGCTTCGGTCATCAAGGATGCTGAGGCAACGGAAATAGCACAGCCACTACCTTGAAAACTGACATCTTCAATCACATCACCATTCATTTTCAGATAGACAACCAAGGCATCACCACACAATGGATTATTACCGTGTGCAAGGTGATTAGCATCACTCATTTCACGAAAATTACGTGGTTTTTTATTGTGATCCATGATCACTTGTTGATATAAATCTCTTAAGTCACCGGCACTCATTAGGCAAATAGCTCCTGTACTTTTTTGATTGCATTTACTAGGGCATCAATTTCTTCAAATGTATTATAAAAAGCAAATGAAGCACGTGCTGTTGCTGGAATGCCAAAAAATTGCATTACGGGTTGAGCACAATGATGTCCCGTGCGAATTGCCACACCTTGCTGATCAAAAATAGTGCCGACATCATGCGGATGCACGCCTTCGATCATAAATGACAATACACTGGCTTTATGGTCTGCTGTACCAATAATTCGAATACCATCAAGCGCTTCTAATCTTGCTGTGGCGGCAACCAATAAATCATGCTCATGTTGAGCCATCTGATCAATGCCTATCATGTGCATATAATCTATAGCCGCTCCTAAACCAATTGCACCAGCAATATGCGGCGTGCCGGCTTCAAATTTATAAGGTAATTCATTGTACTGGGTATGAGCGAAACTGACCGATAAAATCATGTCACCACCACCCTGCCAAGGTGGCATAGCTTCTAACAAATCTTGCTTGCCATACAACGCACCAATGCCGGTAGGAGCAAACATTTTATGTCCTGAAAACACATAAAAGTCACAGCCTAGCTCCTGCACATCAACCGCCATATGGGGAACAGCTTGTGCACCATCAACTAATACAGGAATACCTTTGGCATGGGCTTTAGCAATCATATCTTTAACAGGATTGATTGTGCCTAAAGCATTAGAAACATGGCCAATGGCCATGATTTTTGTGCGTTCGTTTAATAAGTCATCCAAACCAGATAAATCCAGTTCACCTTTGGTTGTCATTGGTATGACTTTCAATGTGGCGCCCGTTTGTTCACATACCATTTGCCAAGGCACAATATTGGCGTGATGTTCCATATGACTTATTAAAACTTCATCGCCTTTAGTTAACATCGGACGTACAAAACTTTGTGCAACCAAATTTACAGCTTCGGTCGCGCCACGAACAAAGATGATTTCTTTATCCGATTTGGCATTAACAAAGCCACGCACTTTATCACGTGCACCTTCATAGGCATCAGTTGCTCGCTGACTTAAACGATGAACACCTCGGTGAACATTGGCATTGTCTTGGCGATAATAATCAGAAATCGCATCAATAACCTGATTTGGTTTTTGACTGCTAGCTGCATTATCTAAATAGACAAGCTGATGCCCATTTACTTCTTGATTAAGGATCGGAAAATCTTGACGAATAGCGTAAAGATCTAAGCTCATACCTTGCCACCTGTTTTAGGTAAGCGTTGTTCAATCACCTCTGCTAAAGCATCTCGAATCACCTGATTTGGGATGCGAGTTAACACTTCAACTGCAAAGGCATAGGTTAATAAACTTCTAGCACTGACTTCATCCAGACCTCGTGCACGCAAGAAAAACAACTGATCTTCATCAAGTTGTCCAATTGCACTACCATGGCCACATTTAACATCGTCAGCATAAATTTCCATTTCTGGTTTACTATCGATTTCACATCCGCGTGATAGCAACAAATTACGATTACTTTGATTAGCATCAGTTTTTTGTGCATCTTTGTGCACCATTACTTTGCCGTTAAACACTGCATGGCTATTGCCATCCAACACACCTTTGTATAGTTCATCACTGGTTGTATTTGGCACGGCATGATCAATACGTGTGTGATTATCAACATGTTGTTCGCCATCGACCAAATACAAGCCATCAAGCGTAACGTGTGATTGCTCACCTAATAATTGACTATGAATATCGTTTCTAGCCAATTTAGCGCCCAGTGAAATATTATTTGTTAACCACTGACTATTTTGTGCCTGATGTGCAGCTAATGTCGCAATATGAAAGGCATTATTCGATTCTTGCTGTAATTTATAGTGGGTTAACTCCGCACTTTCAGCCAAATTAACTTCCGTCACAACATCGGTAAAATAACTGTCTTGTGTCAAGCCCACATAATGTTCAATCACAGTCGCTCTTGCGCCTGACTCAAGTTCAATTTTATGACGTAAATGTGTGGCTAAATTTGCTGTATTTCCAGTATTAACAACAATAATTTCAATTGGTTTTTCAACTTGAATTTTAGCTTCAACAGAAATAACGACACCTTCAGACATCAGCATTGTATTTAACGCATTTAGACCGGCTTTAGTCAGCTCAGTTTGCTTGCCTAATTTATGTTCAAGTTGCTCAACAGACTCTGATAAAGCTGAAATGCTTAAACCTGATTGCAAGGCATCAATATCAGATAACTCATCTGAAAAAACACCGTCGACAATCACAACACGATAAGCATCTTGCAACAAAGCTACAGCATCAACGTCATCTGCTGCTATCACAACAGACTCAGCGTGATGATTAAATGATTGCTGAGATAAACTCCATAAGCTTGTGTATTTCCAGTCTTCCTCTTTTTTAGCAGGCAAACTCAAAACATTAAACTGTGTTAACGCATCTTGACGTAGTTTTTTTAACCAAGGCACAGTGCCTTCAGCAGAAATTAACGCCTCAGCAACACTCGCAAATGGAGTAGCTAAATCGGTTAATTGTTTCATGCAGATAAACCTTCGGGTTGATCGTGAACCCAACTGTAACCTGTTTTTTCTAGTTCTTTAGCCAATTCCTTATCACCAGATTTAACGATTTGGCCTTTAGAAAGCACATGAACAAAGTCAGGAACAATGTAATCCAATAGTCGTTGATAATGAGTGATCATAATGATTGAACGCTCTTGTGAGCGAAGTGCGTTCACACCTTCAGATACGATTTTAAGCGCATCAATATCAAGACCAGAATCGGTTTCATCAAGAATGGCTAATGACGGTTCAAGCAACGCCATTTGGAGAATTTCATTACGTTTTTTCTCACCACCAGAGAAACCTTCATTGACGCTACGGTGCAGGAATTGTTCATCCATTTTGACTAATTCCATTTTGCTACGAACTAGCGTTAGGAAATCAATGGCATCTAACTCTTCTAAACCTTGGTATTTACGTACTGCATTCAGCGCTGCTTTTAATAAATAAATATTACTAACACCTGGAATTTCCACAGGATATTGAAAGGCTAAAAACACACCACGTTGTGCACGTTCTTCCGCTTCAAGTTCTAATAGGTTTTCATTTTTATAAATGACTTCGCCTTGGGTAATTTCATACCCATCTCGACCAGCCAATACATTTGATAAGGTACTTTTACCAGCACCATTTGGGCCCATAATGGCATGCACTTCGCCCGCGTTAACAGTTAAGTTAATACCACGTAAAATTTCTTTACCATCAACACTGGCATGTAGGTTTTTAATTTCTAACATTTAGATATCTCTTTATAGTTTAACCAACTGAACCTTCTAGCGATAAGCCAAGTAGGTTTTGTGCCTCTACGGCAAATTCCATCGGTAATTCACGAATTACTTGTTTACAAAAACCATTCACAATCATCGAAACAGCATCTTCGAGGTCTAAACCACGTTGCTTACAATAAAAGAGTTGGTCTTCACTAATTTTTGAAGTTGACGCTTCATGCTCAACTTTTGCTGTTGGGTTTTTAACCTCAATATAAGGGAATGTATGAGCTGCACTTTTATCACCCATTAATAATGAGTCACATTCTGTGTAGTTACGTGCATTCTCAGCATTGGGCCCAATACGTACCAAACCACGGTAGGCATTTTGCGAACGACCCGCCGAAATCCCTTTAGAAATAATGGTAGACGTAGTGTTTTTACCAAGATGAATCATCTTGGTGCCCGTATCAGCCTGTTGCATATTATTAGTCACAGCAACAGAATAAAACTCACCGACCGAGTTATCCCCCTGCAATATCACACTTGGATATTTCCATGTGATGGCAGAACCTGTTTCAACTTGGGTCCAAGATACTTTTGAACTTTCACCACGACAGGCAGCACGTTTGGTTACAAAGTTATAAATGCCGCCTTTACCGTTTTCATCACCCGGATACCAATTCTGCACAGTTGAATATTTGATTTGTGCACGATCCATCGCAACTAATTCAACTACTGCCGCATGCAATTGATTTTCATCACGCATCGGCGCTGTACAACCTTCTAGATAACTCACATACGCATCATCATCAGCAATAATTAAGGTACGTTCAAACTGTCCAGTATTAGCTGCATTGATTCGGAAATAGGTTGATAACTCCATCGGGCAACGTACACCTTTTGGAATGTAGACAAATGACCCATCACTAAATACCGCCGAATTTAACGCCGCATAATAGTTATCTTTGTATGGAACAACACTACCCAAATATTTCTTAATTAATTCAGGATGCTCATGCACTGCTTTTGAAAAAGGCATAAACAAAATACCTTCTTCAGCTAATTTATCTTGGAATGTATTGGCAACTGACACACTATCAAACACAGCATCAACCGCAACACCAGCTAAACGCGCACGCTCATCAAGAGGCACACCTAATTTTTCATAGGTACGCAGTAATTCTGGATCAACCTCATCCAAACTTTTCGGTCCATCTGTTTTTTTCTTAGGAGCAGAATAATAACTAATGTCTTGATAATTGATTTCTGGATAATGCACATGCGCCCATTCTGGTGTTTCCATGGTTAACCAGTGACGATAGGCTTGTAAACGCCATTCTAATAAAAACTCAGGCTCGCCTTTGATCTGTGAAATTTGACGAACAATATCTTCACTTAGACCTGCAGGCAGGCTATCCACTTCAATATCAGTTATAAATCCAGCAGAATATTCTTTTGGAACGAATTCTTCTATTTGCTGTTTTTGCTCAGCCATTTAATTCACCATCTTTTAATGTTTTTAGACCCACATTTGAATTCAGTGGATAAAAATGTATTGGACTCACTTGAGTCATTCCTGAAGGAGGAACAAGCATGTCAGACAACTTAACTTCATCTAATGCGTGGAAAACCGCATTATTAATACGTGTCCAGTTTGTTTGTATAGAGCAATGCGTTTCCTGTTCACAATGACTCTCATCGCTAACACATTCCGTCAGTGCTATCGGCCCTTCAATTGCCGTAATAATCTGTGCCACCGAAATTTCATTTGCTTGTCGGCTTAAACTATAGCCACCTGTCACACCACGTTCTGACTTTAACAATCCTGCACTGGAAAGTGATTTAAGTACTTTTTTAACCGTAGGTTGAGGTACACGAACAGCATCCGCTAAGGTATGGGCGCTATGTTGCAACTCTGTTTTTTGTGCCAGATAACTCATCAATACGATGCCGTAATCTGTTAATTTTCCCATACGTAGCATACGATCTCTCCTAATGGGTACTATTATAGTACTATTTAAACCGATAACCAAGTTTTTCACTCAGTTATTTCAACGACTATTTACTTTAAAAATATGAGAGAATGCCTGTCGTGAACTTTATCGGTATCAAAGTTACTAAAACGTAGCATCACTGATAACACAACCACTTAACCCCTTGATTCGAGAGCATTTAGATGAAATTTAAGACACTCGCACTAATTCCTTTTTTATTCGGAGCAACTGTAATGGCTGATACTAATGCCGCAACTTTAGACACTGACAAACAACAACTTAGCTATATCTTCGGCATTCAAGTCGGTCAAAACATGATGCAAGAAGGCGTAGAGTTAGATATGGATGCGTTCAGTGCCGGTGTTGCTGATATGTTTGCTGGCAAACAACCTCAGTTAGATCAAGCTACTGCTGAAAAAGTAATTGGTGCCTTCCAACAGAAAAAAGCCAAAGAAATGGCTGATGAAATGAATAAAAAACAAGCACAAGCTAAAGCTTACCTTGAAGAAAATGGCAAAAAAGAAGGTGTAGTTACTACGGCGAGTGGCCTTCAATATAAAATTCTTGAACAAGGCGATGGTGCAACACCAACTGCAAAAGATAAAGTTATTGCACACTATAAAGGTACATTATTAGACGGTACTGTCTTTGATAGCTCTTATGATCGTGGTGAACCTGCAACATTTCCTGTTACAGGCGTGATTCAAGGTTGGCAAGAAGCACTTCAAATGATGAAAGAAGGCGCTAAATGGCAAATCGTTGTACCAGCTAACTTAGCTTATGGCCCTCGTGGTGCTGGTCAATTAATCGGTCCAAATGAAACTTTAATTTTTGATATCGAATTGATCGCTATCACACAATAAGTTTGATTCAAGAGCGCTTGATTAAAGCAAGCGCTCTTATCCTCTTGCAAGTGGAGGTATAAATGAAAGTCTTATATTCACTGTCCCTACTTTTTTTTAGCCTCTTTTCATTTGCTAGTTCGGCACAAACTTTTTCTAGCAATGATAAACAAGTTCAACTGATCGAACTGTATACCTCTGAAGGTTGCAGCAGTTGCCCCCCCGCTGATAGATGGTTAAATAACTTAAAGCAGCATCAAGGGTTGTGGTCAGAGTTTATTCCACTGGCATTTCATGTCGATTATTGGGATTACATAGGCTGGAAAGATCCTTTTGCTCAAAAGTTATTCAGTCAAAGACAGCGTCAACTAGCTATCAATAAAACACTGTCGAGTGTCTACACCCCCGCCGTGTTAATCAATAGTACTGAAACGAGTGCTTGGCGACACAGTGCTTTACCAAAACCTGTACAAGCAAAATCTGTTGGTAAACTAGCACTTGATGTGAATGACAACATCACTGCTACCTACACACCAACTATCACAACACCATCAAATCTGATTCTGAATGTTGCAACCTTAAAAATGGATATAACT
>JBFIJJ010000073.1:0-12003 GCA_041600795.1 Methylophagaceae bacterium
ATGCTTTTTATTGGTGAAGTTCCTAGTCTGCAAGGCTTTACTGGTGTTGCCATTATTGTGATTGGCAGCTTCTTTTTATTTCCACCCAACACACAAGTCAACAGCAACCGCATCCTACATTTACTATCAGAACGTGGCGTGCAATATCGTTTCCTATCTATCTTATTATTTTCGATCGGCACCCTACCGTTAAAAAATGCCGTCGTTTCCGGCGGTGCTATCGCCACCACTGTCTTTTGGTGTTTGATTGGCTTTCCACTGGCGGTGCTTGCACACCAAGTGTTTATTAAGAGTAAGCTCAAAACCGATATTGAACATTCAATAAAACATGTTTATGACTTTCTCTATCTTGGAATTCTAATATTCCTGATGCAATACATGACCATGTTAGTTTTATCTGAACTATTCATCGCCTACTCTTTAGCCTTATTCCAACTGAGCATGGTATTACAGGTGTTTCTCGGTTATCGCATCTTCAATGAAAAGCATATTGCTAGACGACTATTTGCTAGCATCATAATGATTGTCGGTAGTGTGTTAGTGATTGATGCCTAGTAGAGCTTATTGATCTGCTAAATATTCATCTTTTAATTTCATATAATTTAATGCTGAATATTTGAAGTAACTCATCTCATCCTGCGTTAAAGGACGAATTTGCTTAACTGGCGAACCTAAATAGAGATAACCAGACTCAAGACGTTTGCCTGGCGACACTAATGAGCCGGCGCCAATCAAAACGTCGTCTTCAACCACGGCCCCATCAAGAATAGTCGAAGACATACCTACCAGCACACGATTGCCAATGGTACAGCCATGCAACATCACCATATGACCAATAGTGACATCATCACCAATGATGAGTGGATGCCCTTCGGGCTTATATTCACTGGAATGGGTTATATGCAGACATGAGTTGTCTTGAATATTGCTTCGGCAACCTATGCGAATGCGGTGAATATCACCACGAATAGAAACTAAAGGCCAAACTGAACTGTCATCACCGAGTTCGACATCACCGATAATAACAGCACTGTCATCTATCCAAACACGTTCGCCAAGTTTTGGACTATATCCACGAAAAGCTCTTATCGCCATTGCTATGTTTCCATTTTTGTTGTCTAGGCTTAACTATATCATCCCGCTGTTGGCGATTACCAAGCTGGTTTTATAGTTATTCCCCATTTCAACTAATCGTTATGGCGATTTCTCTGAATTTGGTCTTTTAAGTTCTGACCATACATCTTCTTCTTTAAACAGTCGCTGAATTTCTTCAACTTTATCAACGTTTTCTAATAAAGCGTTGACACAATCCTGATCAAGTTTTTTACCTGCGAGCTCCTTTAACAACTCAAATGCATCTTGATTAGACCATGCCTCTTTATATGGCCTACGGCTGGTCAAAGCATCAAAAATATCAGCAACCGCCACTATCTTGGCCTCAAATGGGATCTGTTCATCCATTAATCCATGAGGATAGCCCGAGCCATCTAGCATTTCATGATGAGACTCTACAATATGCCTTACGATATCAATATCATTAAGATTACCCAGACAAAAATCATCAATAATTTCATCAATTATCTTACGGCCAATGACCGCATGTGTTTTCATGATCTCCATTTCCTTCACATCCAGCTTGTCTGGTTTCATTAAAATATGGTCTGGAATAGCGATCTTGCCAATATCATGTAATGGTGAGAACTTAAAAACACGTTCTATATATTCATCTGAAAGATTGTGTTTCTTAGCAACGTTTTTAGCTATTAATCTACTGTATCGAGACATTCGGTCAAGATGAGAACCCGTTTCTGGATCACGAAGTTGAGTGAGTCTTCCGGATGTTTTCATCGCAGCAGCCATCGTTTTAATCATTGCTAATTCAGTAATTATCAACAATGAGATGATGTGGCCGTAGATATCCAGCTTACTTAAAGCCCGCTTATCAAACACATCAGTCTGATTCGCATTAAAAAATAAGAACCCCATGAACATATCGTGATTGAAAAAAGGTTTGGTATAACTTGCAGCATAACCTGCATTTAATATTCGTTTAGTATGCTCCTTCATATGATTACCTGATATATCATATAAATTATTTGTTACTCGAGGCATGGCCTCATCCATCATTCTGGATAATGTTTTAGACTCATCAACAGATGCTTCAAAATTAGAGAGTTGTATAGATTGATCGTTACTTTCTAAAAACGTTTTTAACATTCGCGTTTCATGGTCATAAAGCGCTACTGAGATTCGAGCAACAAATGGCAAGCTGTCTTTAATAGCTGTATGTACCTTAGTCAGTTTTTCTTTAAGGGGGCATCGAGAATTAAGGACTGATAAAGCATCTTTGTGATCTAAAAGATTAGTATCCATACTATTAAACCCATCTGAATTTGATGAATTACAGTATCTCGACTACCTCTTTGCTGTCTACTTCCATTAGCATCTAAATGATAATTTATTGACATAGCTCAAAAATAAACTATTCAACTCAATGACCGATTTATTTATCCATGAATTTAACGTGTATATAGGTCTATGTTAGCTCTCATTTTAAAGTAGTTTAAACGCGGCTAATGCCCTTTCTCTTCCAAATTTAAGATCAACAATCGGCTGACAATATAAGCCTCTTTGTTCTGCTCGCGGTTGATGTATGTCTTTATCAGATAAGGAGGATAACTCAGGTAAATATTGACGGATAAAGTCACCTTTAGGATCAAATCGTTGTGACTGAGTAATTGGATTAAATATTCTAAAATAAGGCACAGCATCAGTCCCGGTTGATGCTGACCATTGCCAGCCACCATTATTAGCAGCTAAATCACCATCGATCAGATGTTGCATAAACCATTGTTCACCTAGGCGCCAATCAATCAGCAGATGTTTAGTCAGAAACATGGCGGTGACCATACGAAGGCGATTATGCATCCACCCTACTTCAAGCAATTGACGCATAGCTGCATCCACCAGCGGAAAGCCAGTTTGACCTTGTTGCCATGCTTGTAATTCCGTCATGTCATGTCGCCATGGAATAGCCTCTGTATTTGCTTTCCAAGGTTTATGTTTTGATACCTGAGGGTAATCAATTAATATCTGTTTATAGAACTCGCGCCATAACAATTCATTTTGCCATGTACGAACACCATCGTTTTGTTGGCAATAGTCCACCGTTGCTTGCCAACATTGTCTTACAGAAATAACGCCACTTGTTAAGTAAGCAGATAATTTACTGGTAGCCCGTAATGAGGGTATATCACGATTATGTTGGTAATCATTTATGTTTTTCTGACAAAATTTAGTTAGTCTTGCTAAGGCCTTTGACTCACCTGCTGGCCAAAATTGTTGCATTTTAGGGCTTATGATTGGCCAATCAATCTGATCTAGAGCACATTCTTGATCGAGTGTTTTAGTTAACAGCAACTGTTGTTTTTGAGGACGTGGATACAATTGCAATTCACAATCAAGCTCTTGCCTAGCCTGCTTAGAAAATGGGGTAAAGACTTTAAATGGTTCACCCGTTTTGGTTCTGATCGACTTCGGTGTTAATAGGACCTGATCATGATAACCATAACAACTGACATCTCGATTCTGGCACGCATCAACTACAGCAGCATCACGCTTTTGTTCATTAGCGGGATAGTCATAATTAAAAAACAGATTGGATATCTGCCATTGCCTGCAAATTTTTTCTATCAGTTTAGGTATTTGCTGATAGTCATCTACCTGGAAATAATGCAGGGTAATGTTCAATTCTGCTAAGTCTTTTTGCATTAATTTCAAGTTTCGCCGCCAAAAATCAAGTTTTATGGCGGCATCATCATGTTGTTGCCACTGCTTAGGTGTTGCAATGTAAATAGCAATAACTGCCTGATTTTGCTGGCAAGCATGATACAAGGCCGGATTATCACTCAATCGTAAATCATTACGAAACCAAACCAGATTATGCTGCATTAATCTGACTCGATCTGTTTCAGCCATTGCTGCATCATCGTAGATTGCCATGCTAAGCAAATATCACCTGAAATAGTGTTTATTGCCTGTTTTTGAAGATCATTCTGATGTATATCTACCGCAGAACCTACACATAGCAGTCGCTGTTGCCAATTGTTTTTTAAATCAATTAGCCTCGTGAATGACGTTAGATCTAAACAATTATCTGCAAAAATAATCAAAGCACGATCAGTATGATGATCAAGACGCGCTAGGCTTTCAACTGTGGCGTCAGCACTAATGGCATGAATTCGAATTCCTGCTTGGAGTAACAAACCATATAAGAACCAATAATCACTATGGGTGTGACCATGATCAGTATTAATTAACCAACAGCTTGCATGCGATTTTTGTTTGTCTGCACGAAGGCTCATCAATGTGATTTGACGTTGCCACATTTGTTGCCAAACTTGCTGTTCTAATTGAAAGCCCAATGGCTGTTGTTGCCACCGCTCTGCCAATAATTGACTCAGCGGTTGGTAAACCTGTTGGCATAAGGTATGAAAAGGTATGGTTTTTGTCAGTTTATCGCATAATTGGTTAACGGTTACTTGCTTCAATTGAAGCAAAGCAGTCAACATTGCTTGCACATTGTCTTGCCAATGTTTAGCAACCGTTATTGTTTGCTCATTAGGTGTATTAAGTGCAAGTAACGGTGCGACCTTACTGATTGCCACACCGCGATTTAGCCACGATAAGATCTGCTTTATTTGATCAATATTTTCTTGGGTATAGACTCGGTGTCCTTTAGGTGTTCGTTGTGGTTTAACCAAACCATATCGACGTTCCCAAGCACGTAAAGTTACGGAAGCGACTCCGGTCTGCTGGCTAACATCGCTTATACTAAATTCGTTGTCAGATGGCATTTCTAAGACTCAACGCTTCAGGGTAAGGTTGTAAATAAGCCTGTTTCGCAATATAGGGATCGGGATGATTATTGAAGTGATGCTTTAGTAATGTCATTGGCACGATTAATGGCACTTGGGCAGTACGATATTGTTCTATGATAGTCGCTAACTCTTGCTTTTCTGCCGGCGACAATACGTGTTTGAGATAGCCCTGCAAGTGCATTAACACATTGGTATGTGTTTTACGTGATGCTAGCCTTTTCAATTCGGTCATTAACGCTTCAAAATAGCGCTGTGCTAACTGCTCAAGGTCATAATTACCTGCATCAGCCAGTATTCGACCTAACTCAACATAGCGTGCTGGAGAATGTGCCATCAACACATATTTATAACTTGAATGAAAATCTATAATGCCTTGGTAGCTTAAACCTGATTGAGTTAGCTGTTGCCAGTTATGATAAGCAAATACCCGTGTTATAAAATTTTCACGAAGCAATGAGTCCGCAAGTCTTCCTGACTCTTCAACCGGTAATAGTGGATTAGCATCCATGATTTGTTTTGAATATAGACCTTGTCCAGACTCTGCAGCCGGATAGCCATTTTCTTGATAAACCTTAACGCGAAACACACCGCAGCTTGGCGAGTCTTTCATAAAAATGTAACCACAAAGGTCGCTATGTTCTTTGGCTTTTTGTTGACCAAAGTCGATAATCTTATCGGTAAAATCTACGGTATTGTCATGCACATAAACAGACTTTGGTGCACTGACATCACCAATTAAACGGATTGGTTTTCTGGGTATCGTCATCCCTACACCCACTTCAGGACATTCGGCTACAAAGTCGAAATAGCGCGACAAACTCTCGGTACATAGTCGTGAGTGTTTGTGCCCGCCATCAAAGCGCACTTCATTACCGAGTAAACAGCTACTGATACCAACTTTAATTTTCATTTACCAACCTCTCAACAGTCGGAATTAGCATAACAAGCCATAATTACTTGTACAAGTATTTTATTTTGTACAACTTTGTGTAATGATGTAATGAACTGTTATCGGACAAGACTTATGAAACACTATTTGATTACGGGTGGCACTGGCCTGATTGGCTCGGCCTTATGTCGCAGACTTGCCGCTGATAATAACCAGATCACTGTGCTTAGTAGAAACCCCAAAAGTGTTGAACAAAAATGTGGCCCAGGAATCACAGCAATTCAATCCTTAAACGACATCAACGATGATACAAAAATTGATGTTGTCATTAATTTAGCTGGTGAGCCCATTGCCGATAAATTATGGACAAAAAAACGCAAATCGTTATTAGAACAAAGTCGAATCAATACCACTAAAAACCTAGTTAACTGGATAACGCAACGTAAATTAAAACCAGAATGTTTGATCAGTGGTTCAGCCGTTGGTTGGTATGGTGATGGTGGTGATAGCCTGATAAATGAACAAAGTCCGTTTCATCAGGAATATACCCACACCTTGTGTGAAGCATGGGAACAGCAAGCTATTCGTGCCGGACAAAATGGCATAAGAGTCTGCATCGTTCGCACCGGGCTTGTGCTGGCACCGCAGGGTGGCTTTCTTCAAAAACTGCTTTTACCGTTCAAGCTAGGTTTAGGTGGCAGGCTTGGTAATGGTCGACACTATATGCCTTGGATCCATATTGATGATATGGTGTCTTTACTGACATTCCTTGTTGAAAATGAACAGCTCAAAGGTATCTTTAATGCATGTTCGCCCGCACCAGTGACAAATGCAGAATTTACCAAAACATTAGCCGCTTTACTTAATCGTCCAGCTTTTTTCCATCTACCCGCCAGTTTATTAAAAGTAATGTTGGGAGAAATGTCTCGCCTTTTATTAACCGGTCAGCGTGCCGTTCCAACAAAACTAGAGGCAAATGGATTTAAGTTTAACTATACTGATCTTGAATCAGCCCTATCTAACATTTTAAAAACATCAATTGATACTTAACTATGACTAATCGTGCAATCTTACTGGCCAATTTGGGTTCACCCGATAACTGTGATGTAACGTCGGTTCGTCGTTATTTAAATCAATTCCTGATGGATCCCTATGTTATCCAGTTGCCATGGCTAGTTCGTAGAATGATCGTAAGCTTATTTGTGTTACCAACACGTCCAAAAGCGTCAGCTCATGCCTATCAAAGTATCTGGTTTCCGGAAGGTTCACCTTTGATTGTTCTCTCGCAACATGTTCGTGATGCCTTACAAGCCAAGCTTGATATGCCCGTTGCGATGGCAATGCGCTATGGTAATCCCAGTATTGAAAGCCAATTGATTGAACTGACAAACGACCGAAATATTGATGAAATTGTGTTTATGCCGATGTACCCACATTATGCAGAAAGCACGATCACAACATCAGTCGAGCAAGCTAAACAGGTCATTAAAAAGCACAAATTAGACGTTAAATTAACGGTAATTGAGCCTTTTTATGACAAACCAGACTACATTAAAGCATTAGTTGAAAGTGCTAGACCATATCTTGAACAGGAATACGATCACCTAGTTTTTAGTTATCATGGCCTGCCAGAATCACATATTACAAAACTAGACGGTTCTGGTTCACATTGTTTGAAAGTTGAGGCTTGCTGCCAGCAGCCCCACCCCGCCCATAAAACCTGCTATCGTCATCAAGTCATGGCAACAACTCACGCCTTCGCTCAACAAGCAGGATTAGATTCATCACACTATTCAGTGGCATTTCAATCACGTTTAGGTCGTGCTAAATGGTTAGGTCCAAATACAGAAGATAGATTGAAGGAACTTGCTCAATCCGGCGCTAAAAACGTATTGGTAATCTGCCCTGCATTTGTCACAGACTGCCTTGAAACCTTAGAAGAAATAGCCATTCGTGGTCAGCAAGTATTCTCTGAAGCCGGCGGTGAAACCTTAAGCTTGATCCCATGTCTCAATGACCATCCGGCATGGGTTGATGTGTTAACAGACTGGTGCAAAACTTAAGCAGTCCTAGTTCAGCCTATTGCACACAGTTACTTAGCCTCGCTTGGCTAAACACTGTTATTATGTCGATCTAACTCAGCATGCACGAGGCATCTATGAAATCATTATCTATATTCCTAACCCTTTTATTTTGTTTAACTTTAAGCAGTATTAGCTATGCCGCTGATCCGGTTTTATTACCCGCATGGCAAACCGACACGGTATTTGAACAACCAGAATCAGTGGTCTTAGATAAAAAACGTAATATCCTGTATGTCTCTAATGTTAACGGCAATCCTAATGATGTCGATGGCAACGGTTATATTTCACAATTAGGTTTAGATGGCAAAGTCATCTCACAGCATTGGATTGATGGTCTTAATGGTCCCAAAGGTATGGCGATTGTTGGTGATATTTTATACGTAGCTGATATCAATGAATTAGTTGCGATTGATCTGGCTCACAATAAAATTAGTCAGCGCTATTTAGCAAAAGACGCTAAGTTTCTTAATGATGTCGCTGCAGATCAAGCTGGAAATGTCTATGTATCGGATATGCTGACCAACACCATCTATCGTTTAAGCAACAACACATTTACATCATGGATTAATGATGAAAAATTAGAATTCCCTAACGGCTTATTAGTTGAGGGTGAGAATTTAATCTTAGGTAGTTGGGGTGTAATCACTGATGGCTTTGCAACTGCAATACCAGGCCATTTAAAAACAATCTCAATTGCCACTAAAGCTATTACTAGTCTTGGCGATGCAACACCCGTCGGAAATCTTGATGGTGTAGAAGCTGATGGCGAAGGTAACTATTTTGTTACTGATTGGATGGTCGGTAAACTATTACACATCACACCAGCAGGAATGAGCACTACCCTTTTATCACTAACACAAGGTAGTGCTGACCATACTGTGTTAGCAGATCAAAACCTGATCATCATTCCAATGATGATGTCTGGCAATTTAGTTGCCTATGAAATTAAAAAGTAAAAACACCCTATGACATTTGATGATTTATTTCTAGATGACAAATTGTTATCTGCGTTAAAAAAGCTACATTTTGAAACACCAACTGCCGTTCAAGAAGCGGCAATTCCTTTAATATTGGAAGGAAAGGATGTGTTAGCCGGTGCCGCCACAGGTACCGGTAAAACGGCAGCATTTGTATTGCCAGCGTTGCAGTTATTGATTGATGAACCCAATAAAACCAAGCAACCGAAAATTTTGATGTTGGCACCAACACGTGAATTAGCTTTTCAAATCCAACATGTTGTTAATCAATTATCAAAAGGTCTCGACATCAACACCGTCATCATGACGGGCGGTTTCTCCCAAGCTAAACAAGTTGAATTTCTTAACCAAGCCTGCGACATCATTATTGGTACACCAGGGCGTTTATTAAACTTAGTTTCTGATGAAGCATTAGACCTATCTGATATTGATATGGTTATTATTGATGAAGCTGATCGCATGTTGGATATGGGTTTAGGGCCTGATGTCCTAGCCTTGCTTGCTACAATTGCAGGTGGCTTCCAAGCCTGTTTATTCTCAGCTACTTTAGCTGGCAGTGGCGTGCAGATTTTTGCTGATGAATTATTATCTGATGCTGAAATTGTTCAAATTGACGCGGCAAATACAAAATCAGACCAAGTCTCACAATATGTTTATTTCGCAGATAATAAAGAACATAAACAAGCGTTATTACACGCTTTTATCACTGACCCAGCTTGTACCAGCGCCATCGTATTTTGTAATAAAAAAGAACGTGCTGAAGAAATCACCTCATGGTTGCAGTCACGCAATATTTCAGCACAAGTAATGCATGGCGATTTTAATCAAGCAACGCGTATCGATAAAACACGTAAGTTTCGTAATCAACTGATCAAGGTAATGGTTGCAACTGACGTCGCTGCTCGTGGCCTAGATTTAACCAATGTCACTCATGTTATTAACTATGACTTGCCATTTAAAGGTGACATTTATATTCATCGTATTGGTCGAACTGGTCGTGCACAGCAAGTTGGTACAGCGATTAATCTAGTCGAATCTCATGATCTGAAGAACTTAGAGCGTATTGAGTTTCACTTACAAACAAAATTGCCTGTGGCTAGATTAAAAGGTTTTGAACCCAAATCTAAGGCAAACAAAGCCAAATCTAAAAAACAGGCTAAAAAAGATAAACCCCGTTATGTCTCTAAAAAAGAGCGCGAAGTAACACCACCCGCTGATGATTAAACCATCACCAATACTGCTGCGGTGGCTTTTAGTCCTCGCTACAGGGCTACTCTGCGCCGGTTTTGTCACACCAATAATGACCTTGACCCAATTTATGTTTTTTGATCAGTCATTTTCAATTTTATCGGGTGTTTGGCAGTTATTTTTAGATCGCCACTTTGTGTTATTTGTATTAATAACGAGCTTTAGCGTGTTATTACCACTTGCTAAATTGATCCTGCTATTTAACCTGCTGTCACCCAATGTCAAACACCCAAACACTCGCAAGAAATTACTTAAGTTAATGCATGATTACGGTCGCTGGGCGATGTTAGACGTGATGGTGGTTGCAGTACTGATTATGGTGGTAAAACTCGGCGCCATTGTCAGCATACAGATCCATACTGGCCTCTATATCTTTGGTGCCTCCGTGTTATTGATCATGTATATAACCCATCATGTGGTTGATATACATGATCACCAAGATAAGCTTTAGCCTGTATTACGCAAGCCTGTTGATATTGCACTAATCGTTCGCAATAATGGCGCTCGTAATTGCTCTCTTTCGCTGTCGCTAATCGTCTGGTCGCGATAACGTTTCAATAAAGCAATTTGAATGTGATTTAAAGGATCTAAATACGGATCACGTCGACGTAACGATAAGGCTAATGCTGGATTATCAGACAGTAACTTATCACTTTCTGTTAACTTCAATATCCATGCTACTGTACGTTTGTATTCTTGCTCAATAATGGCAAAAACCTCTTTTCCTGTCTCTGGATCTATACATAATTCCGAATACTCTTGGGCAATGCCCATATCGGCTTTCGACAAGGCCATTTGTGTATTACTAATCAAAGCTTGCATCGCAGGACGGTGTTTATAGACTTTCTTCAGCATCTCAAGCTTGCCCGGGTCATCACCACACATGGCTTCCAATGCACTGCCAATGCCATACCATGCAGGTAATGTATGACGTGATTGTGCCCAAGCAAATACCCAACCAATCGCACGCACTGAATTCTTAGATCGGTCACCGGTTTTACGATGTGACGGTCTTGAGCCAATATTCATCAGACCAATTTCTGAAATAGGACATGCTTCATAGAAATAATCTAGGAAACCAGCTGAATGTTCAGTCAAATCACGGTAGCTTTGTTCGCCTTTTTCAACTAATTGCTCCATCAAACAATGGAATTCTGCTGATTCAGCCGACGAGGTTTGCTCTGGTTCGGGCTCAATTAGATTGCGACTTGCCATCATTAAACCTGAAACCCCCATGCCTAATTCATAGGCAGCAGTCTCGACATTACCATATTTATAAGACAGTACTTCGCCTTGTTCTGTGAACTTAATTTGTCCATGCACGGTACCTTTCGGTTGAGACATAATCGCTTGATGAGTCGGACCACCGCCACGACCAATAGTCCCACCCCGTCCATGGAACATTCGACATTTAATCTGATGTTTAACCGTCAAATCCGACACAATTTTCTGCGCTTTATACAAGCTCCATCCCGATGCCAAAATACCGCCATCTTTACATGAGTCAGAATAACCCAACATCACTTCTTGTAAATTACCTGATGCTTTTAACAATGCATCGTAGATAGGTGCATCTAATAAGTATGTCATCACCTCTTCAATCCGCGATAAATCATCGATCGTTTCAAATAAGGGCGAAACTTGAATATGACAGAACAATTTGCCTTGGTAATCATAGCCACATAAGCCAGCAAAACGAGCAAGTAACAACACCTCTAGAATATGACTTGCATGATGTGTCATTGATATCACGTAAGTGCCAAAGGCCTTATCACTCACTTCAGCTCTGATACGTGTCATCAAATTAAATACCGCTATGGTTTCAGTAGTATTGGCACTAAATTGATAGTCATCGAAAAGCGGAGCGAACTCTTTGTTGGTTAACAGCTCCGTTAACACGTTAAAACGCTGCTGTTCATTTTGTG
>JBFIJJ010000074.1:0-11988 GCA_041600795.1 Methylophagaceae bacterium
AGAAAAACAAGAACAAGATAGTTTGGCGCGTCAACAAGTCAGTGATGAGCTACGATCTATGCCAACATGGTATCGATCACGTCGCCGTCTGGCGTGGTTGAGTTCGAATATTGTGTTAAACATCATTGCTGCTAGCGTTATCTCTGCTTATGAAGAAACCTTAACGGCAGTTATTGCTATTGCCGTATTTTTGCCAATGGTATCCGATATGAGTGGTTGTTCTGGTAACCAAGCTGTCGGTGTAAGTATGCGAGAGTTAGCGTTGGGCTTAACTCGGCCTGCAGATTTATTTCATGTGCTTAAAAAAGAATTTAGTGTTGGCATCATTAACGGCATTATCCTTGGTATTTTGATTGGTATTGTCGCCTGGGTTTGGAAAGACAACGCGATGTTAGGTCTTGTGATTGGTTTAGCATTATCGGTAAACACAATTTTAGCTGTAGCTATTGGTGGCACCGTACCTTTGATCTTGAAAGGAATAAGTATTGATCCTGCGGTGGCATCAGGTCCTTTATTAACTACGATCACAGATATGGCTGGGTTCTTTCTAGTGTTAAGCTTGGCAAGTTTGTTTATGCCATACCTGATTTAACCATAATAAATTTAAGAAAATATTCTTATCGGGCAGTATAATAATCGTCTTTTTAGGCCGAGACTTTTCCCCAATGTCTGAATTTTCTAAATTTGTTGACGCATTCACGCCCGCTGAAGTTGCCCAAAAAGTAAAAACCTTAGGTGTCGATAAAGCTAATATGTCGGTATTACCGTTATTAATTTTGTCGATGATGGCGGGTGCTTTTATTTCCTTCGGCGCTATGTATTACACCCTAGTTATGACCGATCCTTCAGCAGCCTACGGTGCATCAAAACTATTGGGTGGTGTTGCCTTTTCATTAGGTTTTATCTTAGTTGTAATTGCAGGTGGCGAGTTATTTACGGGTAATAACTTAATTGTTATGGCGTGGGCAAACCAAAGAATCACTTTGTTACGATTATTAAAAAACTGGGGTCTTGTTTATCTGGGTAATGCTATTGGTGCCTTAGTGATGGTGTATTTGGTATTTGCCTCAGGTTTTTTGGATGGCCATCATCATGCTATCGGAGCAACAGCATTAAAACTTGGATTAGCCAAAGTGGATTTAACGACGACTGAAGCATTTGTTCGAGGTCTTTTTTGTAATGCACTCGTTTGTCTAGCTAGCTGGATGGTCTATGCCTCTCGCACTGTTATGGATAAAGTGATTGCTGTTGTTTTTCCTATTTCTGCGTTTGTTGCGATGGGATTTGAACATTGTATTGCTAATATCTTTATGATTCCATTAGCTATTGTGGCTTCTCTCAATTCAGACACTGTAGCCGTAACAGGTTTAGGTGCTGAAGCGCTTCACAATCTATCGACTACAGGGTTTTTGTCAAACCTAGTTCCTGTGACATTAGGTAATATATTTGGCGGAACGATAATGGTAGGTATGTCTTTATACGTGATTTATCTTTACGACCACAATTCTGAGAACAATAAATAAACCTAGCTTAGTGCTTGCCATTCATTGCTAGATCTAATATCTGGGCTTGGGCGCCCGATATAATAGCCTTGAGCGTAATTGACGCCATAGTCTCTGAGTATATTAAGCGTAGCTTCATTCTCAACAAACTCTGCAATGGTTTGTTTGCCTAGACCAATGGCAACATCTACCAAGGCTTTCACAAACAGTTGGTCGGATTGATTTTTGTCGAGATCCTTAATGAAAATGCCATCAATTTTTATAATATCGACGGGTAGTTCTCGCATATAGTTGAATGATGCAAAGCCAACCCCAAAGTCATCTAAGGCAAAGCGGCAACCTAAGGCTTTGATTGCTACCATCATTGCTTTTGCTTGTTGAAGATTTGAAACGGCAGCGGTTTCTGTGATCTCAAATATTAAGCCATCCGGTTGAACCTCACATTTTTTAATTAAGTCTTTAAGCATTGGGATCAGGATTGGATCATCCGCTATCGCACCAGACAAATTGATAGCTAGTTTTGCTGGAATGCCTTGTTTTTGAAGCGTGCTTAATTTCATCATGCTACGACGTAATACATAATGATCAATCTTATGAATTAGGCCCGTTTCCTCAGCAATTTGAATGAATTTGCCAGGCATACTGATTTGTTCAGTATCTTTATTCTTCATACGTATTAACACTTCATAGTGTTGAATGGTGTCTGATTCAATATGAAGGATTGGTTGGTAGTGCAATACAAAATAGTCATTTTGTAAGGCATCCTCAATTTGATGCTTCCAAAATACCCGGGTTTCCAATTGGTCTTTGGTTTGATCATCTGGTGAGAAGGTATGAAAAGTACCTTTACCATCTGATTTAGCCTTATACATAGCTAAGTCGGCAAAGCCTAATAATTCATGAATATTGGCATCGGATAGGGGGTAATGAACGATACCAATACTGGTGGAAATATGATGTTTTACTTGACCATAATGCAGGTCTATCAGTGATAATTCATTAATAATTTTTTTGGCAAGGATTTCAGCCCCTTCATGATCACTCTCAGGGATTAGAATGGCAAATTCATCACCACCTAGCCGTGCAACCAGATCAGTAAAACGCGTTACCTCTTGTAAGGTTTTTGCGACTGATTGCAATAGCTCATCGCCAGCGCGATGACCACTTGTATCATTGATGTCTTTAAATTGGTCTAAATCAAGAAACAGCAAGGCATTATTATGTTTATAGCGAATAGCCGTTTGTAAGGATTTTTCGAACTCTTCGGTAAACTTTCGACGGTTGCACAGATCAGTAAGAGGATCATGTTCAGCCATCCAAATAATACGTTTTTCAGATTCTTTTTCTTCAGTCATATCAAGACCAACCGACAGAATCATATCGGTTGTTTTTTTACTTTCAATGCGTGAATGTAACCAAGAAATTTGACGTATAGAACCGTTGCTATCAATTAATTCAGATTCTTGTTGGGCAATTTGAATATTGCCGGCACTTAACTCTTTGAATAAGGTTTGTGCATCGGTCCAGTTGCCTGCAGGAAATAATTTTGATGCGGGTGTGTGTAACATGTCAGCTTTGGCATAGCCTGTAATACGTTGGCCATAGTCGTTGAACATGGTGATGTCGAAATCGTCATCAACCGTGATAATGATAAGTTGTGCTGTATCCAATAGACTTTGGATAAAGTCGCGTTCAGATTGAAGTTCTTCATTCTTCGCTCGAATCATTTTTGAGCGTTGTTCTACATTGCCATCAAGTTTTTCAAGTAGGCTGGTTAATTGTAGGGTTGCAAACTGAAGTTGATCGATTTCTTGGTGTTTTGATTTTTCTTCAACTTCTTTAAAAACTGCTCTAGCATCATCATATTTTTTTGATGAAAGTAATGGTAAGGCATGGGTAATTTGTTCTAAATTATCTAGAGGTTGGTCAAGTTCCAAATATATTCTGATAGAAAAAACCAATCCCAAGATGATTAAAATGGCTACGGCTACAATAAGGTAGATCAGCATATCGAGCTGGGTAAGATTTAGTTCTGAAGAATAAGTATGTGTCGCGTATCCTCCTACACCAATAGCAATAAGCCCAGCAAGAATAATACTAGTGAAGGTATTGATTGCAGATTGCCATTGCAAGCTATCTCGAGAAATTGATGCCATACCGAAGATCCATTAATGCACTTTAATATGGGCTGAATTATGGCATAAAAATAATAAAAGTTAAGACTGTAAGGTTATTTGTTCTCATCGTTGGCAATTTTGAGCAGCACCATATCTAACCAGCGTTGTGGTAGAAATCGTTTTAGGCTGGCAAGCAGGTAGGTTGGAAAGGTTACATAATATCTAATTTTAGGCTGTTTGCTTTCAAGGGCATGAATCAATTTGTCAACAACCGCCTGTGCAGGCAAAGTAAAGGGCGCGGCGGGACCTTGTTTGGTTAACCTTTGTTCCATAGCATGATAGGTAGCATGATGGGCGCTAGTATCTTTATCAATATGTTGTTGATATTTAACAAACGCATTGGCTCGAAATTGACTGGTGATTGGGCCCGGTTCTATTAAAATTATGCTTATTTCAGTGTTGCTTAATTCCAGTCTTAAGGTATCAGCTAAACTTTCAATAGCATATTTACTGGCGTTATAGGCACCACGGTAGGCCATCGAAACCAATCCGAGTACTGAACTGTTATAAACAATACGACCAGTATTTTGTTTTCGCATCTGGGCAATGACGAGATTGGTTAATTCTTGCGTGCCAAAGACATTAGTCTCAAATTGTTGGCGCAAGACATCACGGCTTAAATCTTCGACTGCACCAGGTTGACCATAGGCTGCATTATTAAATAAAGCATCGATCTGACCATCGAATATTTCCATGGCATAGTCAAAAGCGTGTTGAATGGATTGGCTATTATTGAGATCAAGAAGCACGGTTTTAATGCCTTGTTCATTCAGTCTAAGCGCGTCTTGCTGACGTCTTATTGTTGCTATCACATTATAGCCATGGGCATGCAATTGCTCAGCAGCACAAAGGCCAATACCGCTTGAGCATCCGGTAATAAGTATATTTTTAGTTATCATTTAGTCTATTTCATTAAAAGCGTCATTACCCAATTGTAACGTAAGCGGTGCAGATCTAAGCTAAGCATTATCGCCAAATTGTTAGTGTGCTATTAAAGTAGACAGGTATGACGACGCTATACTATGTTAAAACTAGCAAACAGTGTGCATGGTGCTGTTTGTTCAAATGTGTGTTGTAAGGTATAACTATGCACAATAGGACTTGCCCTTAGGTAAGAAGATTAAAACAACTTGTGATGGAAATGACCCCAGTTATCTCACCCTCAGACTACGAGCGATTTAAATTATTTCTGGAGCAAGCCTGCGGCATTATTCTAGGTAATGGCAAAGAGTATTTAATTACTAGTCGCTTAACGAAACTGTTGCGAGACGAAAAAATAGCGAGCGTAGCTGATTTGTTGACGGCTATTGAACGAGGACATCCTCGCCAACTGCGCGATGACGTTATTGATGCAATGACAACGAATGAAACGTCTTGGTTTCGTGATCGGAGTCCTTTTGAAGCACTGCAAAAAGTTGTTTTTCCAGAAATGGAGCGTAATGGTAAACGCCAGTGCCGTATTTGGTCATCGGCATGCTCTTCTGGTCAAGAGCCTTACACAATAAGCATCGCCTTGAGTGAATATCTCAGAACAGTACCGGCAAGTGGGTTAGCTACGGCTCAAATCATGGCGACGGATATTTCAAACAGTATGCTTAGCCAAGCAAAGCTAGCTGAATATGAAGAAGCTATTTTAGGACGGGGCCTGTCTCCGGAGAGAAAACAGTTGTTTTTTAAACAAGTCGGTGAGCGCTGGACTGTCACTGATGACGTTAAACGCCGTGTTAGCTTTAGAGAACAAAACTTGCTGTTAAATTATGGTCAATTGGGCAAGTTTGACATTATTTTCTGTCGCAACGTGTTGATCTATTTCTCAGCTGAACGTAAAACAGATATTCTCAATCGCATGGCTTTAGCACTAAATCCAGAGGGCTATTTGTTTTTAGGTGCATCCGAAACCATCACAGGATATACCGAGGCATTTGAAATGGTTCGCAGTCCTGAAGGTGTGTTTTATCGACTGAAAGCTAAGTCTTAATTTGTTCGACGGTTTTATCTCTGGGCTCATCAGTTATTCGAATGTCAGGCTCAGGAGGTTCACACAAACCTAACCAACTACCAATTCTTCGCAATACACGTTTAATTAGTCGCCAAATGCGTGGCAATAACCAAATCATCAATGCAATAAATACAATTAAGCCGATAATGAATAACACGGGATGATTAAGCGCTGTCCATAGTCCACCAATGACTAGCAAATCTTCACTGATAGAGGCAGTCCAATTTGTCACGGGTTCAGGTGATGTATTAATCAACAAACGACTACCTGATTTGGTCATGTGACTACCCGTAGCTAAAGCACCACCTAATATCGCTGCCGATAGCTCAACTGCAGGTGTGACATCTCCAACAGCACTTGCCGCTAACATGGCACCAGCGGGAATACGAATAAAGGTGTGAATACTGTCCCAGCCTGAGTCAACGCCGGGAATTTTGTCAGCAAAAAACTCAACGCAATACATGAAGCCAGCTGCAGTCATGACCATTGGATTAGTCAGCACTTCTAGTTCTTGTGGTAGCGTAATATTACCTGTCGCCCCCATATAACCGAGCATAAATAATGTGGCATAAAGATTGATGCCGCTGGCCCAGGCTGCGCCCATACTGAGAGCAATAATACTGACTGCATCCATTTGTTTTCTCTCCAGTTTGTTATAGTGACAGCTTTATCAACTGACGGAAGTAGTGAGATGATACCCCGAACTGAATGTCTGTCCTACCTTGAGACCTTGTTAGAACCTAATCGGTTCCATGATTATTGTCCTAACGGCTTGCAGATTGCTGGTAGTGAGCACATCGAAAATATTGTGAGTGGTGTCACTGCAAGCCTAGATTTGATTGAGGCGGCGTTAGATTTTGGTGCTGACACTTTATTAGTACACCATGGCTATTTCTGGCGGGGTGAAGACCCTCGCGTCATAGGAATTAAACAGCGTCGCTTAAAACAGTTATTGATAAATAATGTCAATTTAATTGCCTATCATTTGCCATTGGATGCGCATCCGACATTAGGCAATAATGCGCAACTATCAGAATTGTTGGCCTTGGAAGTTGATGGACGTATCGCCGGTACTGGTGATCCCGCTATTGCATTATGTGGTTGTTTGGCTGAGCCGAAGTCAGTTCCAGAATTTGCTGATCACTTACGTCAGACATTAGGACGAGAACCGTTAGTGATTCAAGCACACAATCGTCCAATAACAACAATTGGATGGTGTACAGGCGCGGCACAAGGCTACATCGAGCAAGCTGCAGAGTTAGGCTTGGATGCCTTTTTAAGTGGTGAAATATCGGAACAAACAGTGCATTTAGCACGTGAATTAGGCATAAATTATTTTGCCGCAGGTCATCATGCTACCGAACGTTATGGAATTTTAGCCTTGGGTGAACACCTTGCGGAACGTTTTGATTTGAATCACCAGTTTATTGATATTGATAATCCAGTTTAATATGTGAGTATTTACACATGATGTTTTCACTGTAACAGGACAGTTATGTTTGAATTGATAACAACAATAAAAAACTTCTTTGCAGTCAGCTTATGGCAGAATTTACCGGAAAATTCGCATTTTATTGTGCGGTGGTTACATAACGTACTTCGAGTTAGCTACATCGTTATTAGAGAATTAGCTAAAGGTGAGTTAAATCTTCGGGCAATGAGTTTAGTGTTTACAACCTTATTGTCATTAGTGCCATTAATTGCTGTTGCATTTTCAGTTTTAAAAGCATTTGGTGCCCATAATCAAATTGAACCCTTTTTATTGCATGCGTTAGAACCGCTTGGTGCCAAAGGGCCTGAAATAGCGGGCAATATTATTGGCTTTGTTGAAAATGTAAAAGTCGGGGTTTTAGGCTCGCTGGGTGTCACCATGCTGTTTTACACCATAATTGCGTTGGTTCAGAAAATCGAAAATGCATTTAATTTTGTGTGGCGCGTGACCCGACCAAGAACCTTTGCTCGTCGTTTTACCGACTATCTGAGCGTTGTGTTAATTGGACCTTTATTGGTATTTACTGCTTTGGGTTTGGCTGCCAGTGCGATGAATGCTGATTTTGTTCAGAGCCTACAATCAATTGAACCATTTGGCTCTTTAATACTGATCGCAAGTAAAATAATTCCTTATTTAATGATTATTTTTGCATTTACATTTTTGTATATGTTTATTCCAAATACGCGTGTTGAAATGCTATCTGCATTTTTGGGAGCTGCGGTTGCTGGAGTGTTATGGATTACCATAGGTAAAATATTCGCGTCATTTGTTGCCACATCATCTAATTACACTGCTATTTATTCTAGCTTTGCCATTTTGTTCTTTTTTATGATTTGGCTATATTTAGGCTGGTTTATTTTATTAACAGGATCGCAAGTTGCATTTTATTTGCAACATCCCAAATTGGTCAGATTAGGTGGAAAGCATTATGTCTTGAGTCCTAGACTTCGGGAAAAAGAAGGTTTGTGGTTAATGACAGTGATTGCAAGACAGTTTTATCAGCAAAAACCTGCGCTGACGATGACAGAATTAGAAACAAAAACGGCATTGGAAGATGATACATTGCAGAAGTTATTAACTATTTTGCTAGAACATGGCTTTATTGTTGAAATATCAGGCGATCAAACTGCATTTCAACCAGCACAAGATATCGCTATGATCACGGTCAAATCAATTCTTGACTGTTTACGTTCCGCCGAAGAATCAGATTTAATGGTGATTCGAAGTACTGCGGATGCAAATATTAATTCATTGATGAATAAGCTCGAAGCGACTCAAACTGATTTATTAGATGGAATGACATTACGTCAATTAGCTATGGGCGATAGTGAACATGCATGACACATTGCTTGGCAAAAAGCTGGTCTTAGGCGTCACCGGAAGTATTGCTGCCTATAAATCTGCTGAATTAATTCGACGTTTGAGGGAACTGGGTGCTGAAGTTCGAGTTGTCATGACTAAGGCCGCGTGTGAATTTATAACACCGCTGACCCTGCAAACCTTGAGTGGGCAGCCTGTTGCTATTGAGTTACTGGATGCTGATGAAGAATCTGCAATGGGTCATATCAAACTTGCACGTTGGGCTGACTGGATTGTCATTGCGCCAGCGAGTGCAAATACTATTGCAAGATTAGCGCATGGTCAGACTGATGATTTGTTATCGTCCCTATGTTTGGCAAGTGAGTCCCCACTCGCTATTGCACCAGCTATGAATAATAAAATGTGGTCAAATGAAGCAACCCAAGCTAACTTAGATGTATTGATGGGCCGGGGAGTGCATGTACTAGGCCCCGCAAGTGGCGATCAGGCTTGTGGAGAACAAGGAGAAGGGCGATTATTAGAGCCAATGGCGATTATTGCTGAACTAGCTCATTTGATGATGCCATTAAAACTGCAGGGTAAAAAAGTGGTTATTACTGCAGGACCAACTTATGAACCGATTGACCCAGTAAGATTTATTGGTAATCGTAGCTCAGGTAAGATGGGCTTTGCTGTGGCCAGAGCCGCAAAAGAAGCCGGAGCAAATGTAGTATTGATAGCGGGGCCAGTTCATTTGACAACGCCGTCCGGCGTTGAGCGGATAAATGTTGAAACGGCTGCCCAAATGCATTTGCAGGTAATGGCATCAGTTTCTTCGGCAGATATTTTCATTGCTTGTGCTGCTGTAGCAGACTTTAGGCCCAAATCAGCAGCTGACAATAAGATTAAAAAAACACAAGTGGATAACTTACAACTAGAATTGGTGCCAACGACAGACATTGTTTCCGAAGTGACTAAGCTAGAAAGCGCTCCATTCATTGTCGGTTTTGCCGCAGAAACTGAGCATGTTGCTGACTATGCGCAGACTAAGTTACATAATAAAAAACTAGATATGATAGCGGCAAATCAAGTTGGACAGAACCTTGGTTTTGCTATTGATAACAATGCCTTAGAGGTATATTGGGCGCAAGGCTCACAGACATTGCCATTAGCGAATAAGACGCAATTGGCACGAGATTTAATGACTTTAATTATCGAGCAATTTTATGCAAAAAATTCAACTCAAAGTACTTGATCAACGCTTAGGTGACACTATTGAGCTTCCTGATTATGCTACTTCTGGTTCTGCTGGACTGGATTTACGTGCCTGTCTTGATCACAATATTATGCTGGCACCGGGTGAAACAGTATTAGTACCAACTGGCTTAGCGATACATATAGACGATCCTTCACTGGCCGCGGTGTTATTACCTCGTTCAGGTTTAGGCCATAAGCACGGTATTGTATTAGGTAATTTAGTCGGCCTGATCGATAGTGATTATCAAGGTCAAATATTTGTATCGTGTTGGAATCGAGGCCAAACTGAATTTGAGATTGTCGTTGGTGAAAGACTAGCCCAAATGGTGTTTATTCCAGTTGTACAGGTAGGCTTTGAGCATGTTGAAGAGTTTACTAGTTCAGAACGAGGTACAGGTGGATTTGGACATACTGGTCGCCACTAGAACGGACGAAAAATAGTGAAGGGGAAACTATGAAAGGGTTAATGCTGTTAGCGGTGCGAATTGGAGGAAAGCCGATTGCCTTGTTATCGCTAATAATTATTGGATTAGCAGTGTTTTCTGGTTTTACATGGCAAGCACAGCAGCTATCTGGCGAAGAATCTGACTTAAGAAATCAATCTCAACAGCAGATCGCTAAGATAATTTCAGAGACAGTGACCCAACACGTAACAGCTCTAAATAATCAAATGGCATTACTGGTTCAGTCACCACAACTTATTGCGGCAATGACTGATAATGATCTGGCTCAGATCCTGGCACAACAAAATGCACTTATGTTTGCATTACCTCAAGCACAAACCGTTTGTTTGTTGAATGCCGACGTCGATCAACCTGATGAAAATGCGTGTTTGCCGATCAGTTTTGCAACACTTACCAGCTTGCGTCAGGCCAAACAAGATGGGCATGCTGATATTGCCATGCTATCAATAGCAACAGATAAAGCGCATGTGTTATTAGCCCAGCGTATTGTTGATAGTTCAGGCCAAGTTAAAGGTGAGTTAGTTGTGGCGCTGAAGCCAGAGCGTATTACCAATTTAATCATTAAAGATTATGGTTTAAGTGGATACGTTGAACTGCAACAAAAAACCAAACAGGCCGCTGTTAAATTAGCAAGTCAAGGTGATGCCAGTTTAAAACAAACAAAGCCGCTATTTACTCAAAGTATTGCTGGTACGTATTGGCAAGTAGTGTATTGGGCAAAGGCGAGCGAATCATCTGCAGCATCGTGGATAGTGATGGCGATTATTTTAGGCATCGTCGTGATCATGATTTTACTGCGAGAAATCTGGCAGTCCTTATTGATAAGAGCTGATGCTTCCTCATTGCGGCAGGCGCTAAAAGATTTACAGTCTTCTAAGTTAAAACCTAAATATCATTTAGTACACAGTGAGTTTCAAGATGTGATCGATGAGGTGCAAACGTTGGGTCATGACATGATTGCTGCACCTAAAAAAGCTGCGCCACGAAACCAACAAGCTACTGCATTACCAGCGGAAATAAAAACTGAAACTGTTGAAATAGCAATGCAAGAACCGAAAGAGATTGGTCTCGATCCTGCTATTTTCAAGGCCTATGATATCAGGGGGATTGTTGGTACCAACATTAATGAAGATATCTTTAAATTGCTTGGTCAAGCAATAGGTAGTGAAGCACAAACACGTGGCAAAAACCGACTGGTTGTAGCGCGTGATGGACGATTATCCAGTGATAGTCTGTCTAAAGCACTGATTGAAGGCATTATTTCAACGGGATGTGGTGTGGTCGATATTGGTCAAACACCAACACCCTTGATGTACTTTGCTTGTGAGAAATTAGGCACCCAATCCGGCGTGATGGTTACCGGTAGCCATAACCCTGCAGATTATAATGGCTTAAAGATTTTGTTAGATGGCAATAATCTTGCCGGCGACGCGTTAAAAGGACTCTACCAACGTATCCAACAAGGTGATTTTCTCAGTGGCACGGGCTCAAAAAATACCGCTGATATTGTTGATGATTATGTTAAACGTGTTGTCGGAGACGTAAGATTAGCGCGATCCATAAAAGTTGTTGTTGATGCTGGAAATGGCGTCGCAGGTCTTATTGCTCCTAGACTATTGCAAGAGCTAGGTTGTGATGTGATAGAGCTGAACTGCGATGTTGATGGTACTTTCCCTGGCCACCATCCCAACCCCTCACAGCCAGAAAATTTACACGACTTAATCCAAGCTGTCGCTCAATATGATGCGGAATTAGGCATTGCATTTGATGGTGACGGTGATCGCCTTGGTGTTGTGGA
>JBFIJJ010000075.1:0-11978 GCA_041600795.1 Methylophagaceae bacterium
GGGGCAGGGGCAAAATATCGAGATTTATGAATATCCCTAATAGCATGTTGCAACACTTTTTCAGCTACCACAAAATCAAGAAGTAGCATCCTTGGGTGAGAAAAAGGGTTAAGTATTTGATACTTATTCTTATCTAAACTGCGACATGAGCTACCTATAGCAAAAACTATTTTCGCTCCATTTGTCTTTGTTTCAATTGCAACTAGAGGTTCTTGATCATAAACCTCATTAGTTTGAATACTGACCACTCTTATTCTGTGTTCCCAAACCTGAATATAAAGATCGTTTGAGAGTTGTCCTTTTAGAAATGTAATTAAACTCATATTTTGGTGTACAGCTAACGCTCAAGCTGTGGGGCCGGAGCGAAGCGGAGGTCCCACACGAGCGCCTTGTTAGCACTTAGTTCCAATTTCGCCATGCAACCACTGCTGCAACAATAAGCCCTGTTCCAACAGCCATAACCCATGGATTGTATATAAACTCTTGAAGTGGTCCCGATTTGCCATAGCCAGGAGGACCCTTTAAATATTTATCTGTGACATCATCTCCAGCCTCAAATATGTCCTCCACATATCCACCGCTGGGGCTAATAAATACCAGAGAATCTGACTGCCTGTTCAGTTCGTCGTTTCTCCTAATACTTTCATTTAATAGTTTGTCGCGGATCACTTCGTCTGTTTCTGAAGTACGGATGATCTTGATCATTTCTATGTCATTTGAATCAAACACTGTGGATTCGTGGAATATGTTGTTACCTTTTTTGTATGGCGTAACTATTTTGGCTAATAGGTCGCCTTCAGATGCATCGGTCAACACCTGCTGCTGAGTTGAGCCAGAACTTCTGAGTTTCAGTATTACCTGATAGAAATAAGGCATATCGCCTCCATAGTGCTAACTTGCTGTTAACGGGAATAAAAATTCCCTGTAATTTTTGTACTTATACGGACAATAATTCCCGGTAATTCGATAATAAGAGGCAAACAGGGAATTATTGTTTATAACACTTCCTTTTTGGCACCACTTTAATCTATATGGTTAAAAGATAACAACTAAAAACAGATTGTTACTTGGTTATTGTAGGTTCATAACTACTTAATCTTACTTATCAGTTTTATGTGATAGCTGATATAAACGAAATTCTGCTTGAGTTAAGTTGTCATTTTCGTCATCAACAATATGTTCGGTATGTTTTAGGCATATAGTGAAGTTAAGCGAATACAACTGTTGTATTTCATTATCAATTTGGGGCGTGTTGGTGCTCCCTAAAATATGTTCAATATCTTCGGTGGTAAGTAAAAATATATCGCATTGTTTGGGCGTGATTTTGCCTAGGTGTTCGACATAAGGTAATCGAAGGTCTTCGGGTAGAGCAGTGAGTGCTGCTCGATCATAGACGGTGTCGATTTGGCCTAGATCTGCTTGGGTTAATTGGAAAAAATCACCACATAAAATAGTGAGTTTGTCGACTTGCCATGAGGTGAATTGACCTATGCGTTTTTTAGTTGGTTGCAGATTGTTTTCACTAAAAAATGCTTTAACAGCGATTGGGCTTAATTCAACGCCGATAACGTCATGACCTTGCTCAAGCAACCACAGCATATCTAAGCTTTTGCCACAGAGTGGAATAAAGACTCTGCTGCCTTGTTTGAGATCAAACTTTGACCAAAATCGAGTGAGTAGGGTATTGACTGTGGTCTGATGAAATTCAGTATCACTATCACGCCACAGTTTTAGCCAGAGATGGTTGTCACGCGTACTGTTCATAGTGTTTCCTTGTGTGATAATTATCTCAGGAAAATCTATGCTGTTTGAGGCATGTAGTTTGATGAGAGCGTGGCTAACTAATCTTTATTCGTTAAGGATTTATTCTTCAGGACCATAACATTTAGCATAGTCGGTACAGACTTCGCATGATGGGGCACGACACAGATAGATGCCTTCTGCATCACACAGTTTTTTGTAGATGAATTTTTTCCATTTCATGTTCTTGGTGTTGCTTTCAGCCAATTTGGGAAAGTTATAGCTGAGTAGGTCTGTCAGTTCTGAACGCTGCCAGACACCTAAATCTTCCCATAGGTGATCAAGGCCCATGCAGGCGGTGACGATGATGGTAATGATCCAATCATTTTCTTGATCGCGGCTGCGGCTGTAACTCTCTAATAACTGAATAAGATCATCTATTTCCGGCATACGACTATAATCTAGGACGATGCCTGATTTAGCAGCAGTGGGTAGTGCGATATCAGGAAAATAAAACTGCTGCATTTCGTTAAATTGTGTTGGTTCCAGCCCCAGATAATCGGGCAACACGCTGTTGCCTGTTAACCATGATGCGATTATTTTTGCTAGCCATTGTTGATTAGGGCTAGCGTGCACCTTGGTTAACAGTACGTTTGCAATATGTTGTCGATCACCTGTGACAGGCTGGAGCATCACGTTCATGGTTTAATATTCGATGCGAATATCTTCATCACGTACGATCATTTGGCAGGCTAAACGCCATGGACTTGGTAGATCGTCAACGATCATTTGTTCCATTTCTGCTTTTGTTAATTTGCCAATTGAGCTTAATACTGACTTTTCTTTTTCAGTAAGTGGGCCACCCATTAAGCCTTTATCATCTAGGCTAGTTACTTTGACGACACAGGTGCCACATTCGCCATCTTCGCATTCAAAATCAATTGGGATTTTGTTTTCTTTGGCTAATTTCAAAATGGTTTGGGTGTGGCTGCCAGCAGTGGCATAGACTGATTTGTCTTTGTATTCTGGGCTGGTAAATGTTACTACGGCCATTGTTATTCTCCTTTGGAGCGACTGAGGTTATTAGGCTGGTTTAACTGAAATGCTGCCGTCTAATACTTGTGCTTGGCAGGCTAGGCGATTATGTTTACCAGCCATGTTTTCTCTTAAGATTTTGTCTTCTAGCACTGATGGTTCACTTAAGTTTTGATAACCTTCGGTGACTTTCATGATGCAGGTGCCACAATCACCTTCACGGCAACCGTAGGTAATGCCTGCGCCTACTTTTTCAGATACTTCGATAATGCGTGTGCCTGCTGGCACAGATACGGTGATGTTAATATCTTCGAATGTTACATTTGCTTTTGCCATGGTTTCTTCCCTCGTTTTATTATTAAAAAATCAGACTAATTCAGCGAAATCGATCATTTTGGCTTGTCTCAAGCCCATGAGTTCTTGTGCTAATTCATGTCCGAATTGGGTACAACTTTCTAGCTCTTCGTCGGTCGGTATCAATTTGATACGCAAACCGGGAATAGGGACTCGGAGTTTTAATCCGCGAAGACGATCTTCAACCAGTTTTACTGCTTCACCTGTCCAACCATATGAACCAAACACACCGCCGAGTTTGTTTTTAAGGCTTATAACAGTGAGTGATGACAGCAGATCCCAAACTGGTTTGACGGAATCACCGTTAATCGTCGGGGTGCCGAATAAAATGCCATCAGCATCTTCAATCAGATCAATGAAAGGCTCAATTTCACTGCCTTCTAAATCATAGAGTGAGGCACGTACATCAGGAATCGACATAGCACCTTCATAGATGGCCTCTGCCATTCGGCGAGTACTGCCATACGAACTTATGTAGAAAATCAGTAATGTTTTCTGATGTTTCTTGCTTTCTATCGCAAGTGAAGGTTGTGACATCTCGTGATAACGTTGCACATAACGCATGGGGCGATCACGTAATATTGGGCCATGTGTCGGTGCTATCAGCTCAGGTTGTAGTGGTTCAATCAATTTCAATGCACGAATGACGTATTCTTTGAATGGACGCATGATGTGTGCGTAGTAATATTCAAACGAGAAGCGAAAATCGCCAGATAGATCATTAAACAGTCGTGTATCACAAAAGTGACAACCAAAGACGTCACCAGAGAATAAGGTTTTTTCTTCAGGTAAATAGGTACATTGTGTATCGGGCCAATGAAGATAGGGCGTATGTAAGAACCTCAGTGTGCGATCACCAAGTGATACTTCATCTCCGGTGAGAACCGGGGTGTAATTCAGGTTTTCTTGTTTTAATAATGCTTTTAGCATTGATTGTGCTTTTTGTGAGATATAAAGCTGTGCTTGGGGTGCACGACGCATTAACTCTGGTAAAGCACCGGTGTGGTCAGGTTCTAGATGATTGAGAACGATAACTTTAATTTCAGAATAATCTGCTATCGAACTGAGACGACTGAAAAAGTCATTAGCAAAGTTTTCTTTGACGGTGTCGATGATTGCAACACCTTCACTGCCACGAATCAGGTAGGAGTTATAGGTAGTACCGTTAGCTGTTTTTAAAATGATGTCAAAGTTGCGTAGATTAGGATCAAATGCCCCAATCCAATGAACGCGATCTGATAGTGCTACCGCGGTTGGCATATTTGCTTCACTAAGGGCATAGTCACCATTTTTAACCATGCTCACATACCGTTTCGTGTGTTCTTGGACAATTTTCCAGATCAGTCTTGTCACGATGGGGGCTAAGACCAATCCACTGTTCTATATCCTGTTGATTAAATCCGGCGCGTTTTTCACTGCCCACTTGCATCAGTGGTCGCCGAATTAATAAAGGATCAGCCAACATCACACTTATCGCTTGATGAGTGTCTAATGCTTCTGGATTGATAATGCCTTGTTTAATGGCAGGTGCACTGCGATTAAACCATTCACTCACTGGCATTTCGTTAAAAAAGGTTAGTAAATTTAACGGGTTTTCAGACCAGTTTTCAGTCAGCAGGTTTTTCGCAATCACGGTGTGCCCGGCTTCACGAAGCAATTTTTTTTGCTTGGTGTTGTTAATGCAGCCGGGTTTCTCGTAAAAGATGATTTGTGCCATAGCTAATGTGCTTGTAGTTCAGCCATTGCCTCAGCCATTTTTTCAGGTGGAATACCTGTTAATGATCCCGGCGGATTAACTGCTTCATTTGCAGCATTTAAAATCGCACCTTCAATCGGACAGATACTTGCACATTGTGGCTCAGCAAAGTCACCTTCACATTCTGTACATTTTTTACTATCAATTAAAAAATGTGGTGCAGCTTCATAAATAGCATCACTTGGACAGACAGGTTCACAGGCAAAGCAATTTACACATGATGCAATGATTGATAAGGCCATAGGTCACACTCCTAAGCTGAGAGTC
Source organism: Methylophagaceae bacterium (assembly GCA_041600795.1). Classification (GTDB taxonomy): domain Bacteria; phylum Pseudomonadota; class Gammaproteobacteria; order Nitrosococcales; family Methylophagaceae. The sequence continues at coordinate 5,153 of JBFIJJ010000075.1, forward strand.
GTTGTTGATCAGTTGAATCATCGAGTTTTCCATCAGCCACCATTTCAAGGTAGACCGCCATAACAGCTTGTTCTATATCTTCCATAGCATGTTCACCATTAGGCTGAATACCGGCTTGTTCGAGTTGCTCCCATGGTTCATAACCAATTTTTGAACAGAGCACGACTTCACAGCCTTCTAATGTACGAATATTGCGTTGTAGTGCTGTTTCAGCATCACCACAGCTATCGTCACCACTGCAATACAATTCTGTTTTACGATGACTGATAAAACGCACACCGCTTGGTGATGCTTCGTAAATCAAGAACTCTTTAGCGTGACCAAAGTGCATGTTGATCATGTTCTGACCACTGGTTGCTACAGCCATCAACACCGGACGTGTAGTTAGTTCAGGTACATCTGGTTTGTGCTGTTCTTTAGCAAGGCGTTTTTCATTCATTTCAGCTTCGATTGCTTGGTGAATCACTTTGCGTTTTTCCATAGCGGCTTGATAGTCGATGTCCATCTCTTCGATTTTGTCGAGGGTGAATTCATCACCACGATCTTCACCTAACATGCCGACCGCATCAGCACGACATTGGCGACAATGACGCATCATATTCATATCGCCAGAGCAGGCATCTTGTAGATCTTGTAGCTCATCTGCTGTTGGCCCACGTTGGCCCATAACGCCATAGAATGTGCCGTGTTCAGCTTCAGCAATAAGTGGCATCACGTTATGCAGGAAAGCGCCTTTTTCTTTAACAACACGGCTCACTTCAGCAAGGTGTTGGTCATTAACACCGGGGATCATCACTGAGTTAACTTTGACTAAAATGCCTTTAGCAACGAGCATTTCTAAGCCTTTTTGTTGTTGCTCAATCAGAATTTTTGCCGCTTTTTTGCCTTTGATACGGCGGTTGTTCCAGTAGATCCAAGGGTAAATTTTTGCACCAACTTCAGGATCTAAGCAGTTGATCGTTATCGTGACATGATCGATGTTATGTTTTGATAATTCTTCAACAGCATCTGGTAGGGCTAGACCATTTGTAGAAACACACAATTTAATATCAGGTGCTTGTTCGCTTAACATTCTGAATGTTTCAAATGTACGTTCTGGATTAGCTAATGGATCGCCGGGGCCAGCAATGCCTAATACAGTCATTTGAGGAATGTTTGCTGCAACTGCCATTGTTTTCTTAACAGCTTGTTGCGGTGTAAGAAGCTCTGACACTACACCTGGTCTAGATTCGTTAGCACAGTCATATTTTCGATTACAGTAATGACATTGGATGTTGCAGGCTGGGGCAACAGCAACATGCATACGTGCAAAATAATGATGTGCATCTTCTGAGTAACACGGGTGATTTTGCACTTTCTCACGGATTTCATCCGAAAGATGATCTAGTTGATCATCGGTTGAACCACATGATCCGGCTGAGCAGCCGCCTTTGCTTTCAGTTGCAGGATGGTCATTAAGTACTGGCAGTTCCATGAATACACCTCTTTAGTTTTTTTGTAAAAGGTATATAGCATGGGGTGTGCCAATATTTAACTTGCTGATTTGTATGGATAACTTATTTGTATCCTATCTAAATTGTCTTACATCGAACAATTAAAATGTGGTGTTTTGTATGAATAGATACAAAGCAGCAAAGACGCTATAAGTGAACAATTATGCGGTTTAAATTTGTTTAAGATTGATATTCAGGGTTTGAATGCGATAGGCAATTTGACGTGGCGTCATATTAAGTAATCTTGCTGCTTTAGCTTGCACCCATCCGCTTTGTTCCAACGCTGCAATGACACGTTCTCGGTCATCAAGGTTTTCATCTTGAAGATCCACATTAAGTGTTTGTTGTTGTGTAGTCGGAGCCAAGCTAATTTTTTCTTCAAGTCCTGTCAGACTAATTACATCGCGATCAATGATGCCATCTTGGCTCATAATTGCAGCACGTTCGAGACGGTTTTCGAGTTCTCGTACATTACCTGGCCAGTTATATTTCATCAGAATACGTAAAGCACTTTCTTTGATTTCGAGTGGTCTGCCACCTTGTTGTTTGGATAAACGACCAAGTAGGAATTTAGATAATTCTGGAATATCAACAATGCGATCACGCAGTGGTGGCATATTGATCGGCATGACATTGAGGCGATAATACAAGTCTTCTCTAAAGGTGCCATTGGCAACATCTTGTTCTAAATTACGGTTAGTTGCTGCAATAATACGAATATTGGTGGTGAGTGTTTTGCTGCCACCAACACGATCAAATTCACCTTCTTGTAAGATACGTAAAAGTTTTGCTTGGAAAGAAGCTGAAATCTCACCAATTTCATCAAGAAAGATAGTGCCGTTGTCAGCAAGTTCAAACCGGCCTTTACGCATGCTAATCGCACCACTAAAAGCGCCTTTTTCATGACCAAATAATTCTGATTCAAGCAAGGTATCAGGCAGGGCAGCACAATTAAGTTTTAAAAATGGCCCATTGCTGCAACTTGAGTTGAAGTGAATAGCGTTGGCAACCACTTCTTTACCAGTACCAGATTCACCACGAATTAACACGGTTGTGTTCCATTTGGCTACTTGTCTGATCACATCAAATACTTTGAGCATGGGTTCTGAGTGACCAATAATGTTCTCAAAACGATAATTTTTGACTAAGGTTTGTTTGAGATTGTCACGTTCAGTCGTTAGTTTTTCTTGTTTTTTCTCGATAGTACGCAAAGTGTTGACGCTGTGTGCAATCAGGTTTGCAATCATTTCGAGAAAGCGGGCTTTTTCACCAAGAAAGTCAGTAGTATTGGGCTGCACTGTTAGCACACCGACCACTTGGCTTTTGTCAGCCATGATAGGTGAACCAATAAAGGGTAAGTCCATATCATAGATATCGAGTCGACTTACAAAACGTGGCTCGTCGGACAATTTCTCTACAACCAGTGTCATTTCAGCATCTAAGATGGTGCCAACCAAACCTTCTCCGGCTTTATATTTGATAGTGGTATCAATATTTTCTGCATAAACTTCACACACACTGAGGCTATCATTTGCCATATCGCGTAAGGTAACCATGCCTGAAAGCATATTGGCATCATTATGCAGTACTTCCAGAATATGACTTAGTTTTTGCCTTAGCTCTAAGGTGCCATTTAAGATTTGGCTAACCTTAAATAAGGTTTCTAATTCTGTTTCTATCAGAGAATAGCGATCATTCATGCATCATACTCGCTATAGTCGTCGTGACTGATCACAGGGAAAGTAATGATAAATCGGCAACCATCGCTATAGTCACGGTCGATTTCAATAGTACCGTTCATTTGATACACGATTTCTTTTGCCATGACTAAGCCCATACCTGCCTGATTACTGCCCATCTTGAGTGTTGAATAAAATGGTTCGAATACCTTGGCATGCTGATTTGCAGGGATGCCTGGCCCAGTATCTTCTAGATGTACAACAACCATATCATTGGACATATGGGTATCAATACGGATACATCGTTCAATTGAATCACTATGATTAAGTGCGTTAATAGCATTATCAATCAATTGTTTAAACAACATTCTTAGTTTGTTTTCTGCCCCTAAAATCTTAGGTAAAACTGCTGAAGGTGCCCACTCAATGACGATGCTATTAGCCAAAAACTTTGAATTATTAAGTGACAATATTTCATGAAGAATTTGGTTGAGATTAACGGGAGTAATAGCCGCTGTAACAATTTCTGGAACACAATTATCCAGAGTGCTAACGGTGTTAAGACAACTTGTTTCTAACTGTTTAAGCAAATCAAGCAAATGACCATGCTCATTTTTTTGTTGCATTAAATTGATGGCTGCTTGAATCTGATTAAGTGGTTGGCTGACTTGGTGAATCGTACCGAGTAAGGTTTCGCGAATACTACGGATTTGTTCTTCTTCAGCTAACATGATTTTGAGTGAATTCAGATGGATTTTTTCTTGTTGCTGTTTTTGAGTGGTTATATTGGAAATACTCAACAGCAAGTAGTGTTGGCGAGTATCTTCAAAGAAATTGCTTGCAGTAATAGCCTGTTCTTGGAAAATCTTACCGGAACATGAAAACCACTGAGGTGCATGGTTAAGACGACCATCTATTCTGACTTCATAGTTATTGATGCCTGCGGGATGTTTTGCTAAGTAGCTATGAATATCACCAAAATCTTGTTTTAACAGATCAATAAACAGGTTGGCGGGCTCTTGATTGTCGAGATCGCTCACCAGTGATTTGTATTGTAGATTGTCCATTACAACGCGATTATGTTGATCTACAACGACCATCGCTACGGTTGAGGCATTGATAACTGATTCGATCAGATGTTTTTGGTTTTCTAGCTTTTTCTTAGCTTGATAGTGCTCTGTAATGTTGTGATGTATACCCAAGTAGTGAGATATGTTCTTTTTTGAATCCAACATTGGAGCAACGGTCAGATCAGCGATATACGGTTCACCATTTTTTTGTTTATTTAACAGCTGTCCATGCCATATGTTTTTTCTGCTAACGGTATGCCATAGATCGTAGTAAATATGTTTGGGCGTTTTTTTATACGATAAAGCTGATTGATTCTTGCCTATAAGCTCGCTAGCTAAGTAACCGGTTGCTTCACTGAATGCTTGATTAACGTATTTAATATTAGCTTTTTTGTCTGTAATTGATATCGCCACAGGCGCTTGTTCAACCGCCTCAACAAACAACCATGCTGGCAATAGTTTTTTTTGTTTATTGCTAATTTTACTGATGATATGGCCTTGGCTGGCACTTAATAAGCCCGGTTCAAGATCGTTAATGATCTTTTCAATATCACTTTGAATTTCTAGATATTTCAGCGAGGTTTTTTCCATAGCTTGCATTACCTTTATGCACTGATTTAAACGTAGGCAGCTGTTTCTTCAGTCAATCAAGAATCAACACCTTTGTTATAGCTAGGTATATATGTGCAAATTCAACGCCACATTTTGTGTGGTTATAACAAATCATAGCTCAATCCTGACTGAGACTGTTTACGAGACCAATATAGCCTCAGTTGCAGGCAGAAATTAATTGTCGTATTTGCTACAAAAAAATCTAATGAACACTAATGTATGTGCTTATTACGACATCAAAACGCACAACAATGGACCTAGAGTGCACATAAATAGTACGAATTTTACAGAAACATGATTTGGCATGGTTGATGCTGAGTTGCAGTAAAAACAGCAATCAGGACAGTCACTGTGACCGAATATTTATTACTCATTTTAGGAACGGCATTAGTTAACAACGTGGTATTGGTTAAATTTCTAGGTTTGTGTCCGTTTATGGGGGTATCAAACAAACTCGATACTGCTTTGGGAATGGGGATGGCAACAACCTTTGTTTTAACATTGGCTGCTGCCGCCAGTTGGTTACTCGAACATTTAGTGTTAATCCCATTAGATATCAAGTTTCTTAGAATTATGGGGTTTATTTTAGTCATTGCTGCTGTTGTGCAATTTACAGAAATGGTTATTCACAAAACCAGCCCTGTTTTGTATCAAGTTTTAGGTATCTTTTTGCCATTAATTACCACTAACTGTGCAGTATTGGGTGTCGCCTTACTTAATGTTCAAGAGCAATACAACTTTACTGAAAGTTTGTTTTTTGGCTTTGGTGCTGCACTCGGATTTACCTTGGTCATGGTTATTTTTGCAGGTCTTCGTGAGCGTCTGGCATTGATGTCTGTTCCTGCAACATTTGCTGGTACTCCCATTGCGTTTATTACGGCAGGTATTTTGTCGTTAGCATTTATGGGGTTTGCAGGCCTTTATAAATAACAGTTAGGTAATAATTATGTACGTATTTTCAGCCATTATTAGCCTCACATCACTTGGCTTAACGTTAGGGTTTTTGTTGGCGTTTGCAGGACGTTATTTAAAAGTTGAAAGTAGTCCAGTTGTTGATGAACTGGAAGCATTGATGCCTGGTTCACAATGTGGTCAATGTGGTTACCCTGGTTGTCGACCTGCTGCAGAAGCGGTTGCCTCAGGTGATGCTCCTGTTACGTTATGTCCACCTGGCGGTAGTGCGTTAGCTGAACAATTTGCCAGAATTTTAGGTGTTGAAATTGATTTAAGCGGTATTGCAGAACCTGAGTTATTAGTAGCTAAAGTCAGTGAAGAAACATGCATCGGTTGTACACGTTGTTTCAAGGTCTGTCCTACTGATGCAATTGTAGGAGCACCTAAACAGATACATTCGGTTGTAGCTGATGCCTGCACTGCATGTAATAAGTGTGTTGATGTTTGCCCAACCGAATGTTTACAAATGCACCCGGTTGAAATCACCTTGAAAAACTGGCGCTGGCAGAAACCTGTTGCTAATGACAAGTTAGAGGCCGCTGCATGAAAAACTGGTTGAAGTCATTACGAATTAGAGGTGGTGTCCATGCTGAAGAGCGTAAAGATGCCACATTAGAACTTCCTATCGTGTCGAGCTATCCAGTTGCCGATAAGCTCTATATTCCTTTGCAACAACATATTGGTAAAGCAGCTGAACCAATTGTTAAGGTTGGCGATATCGTTTTAAAAGGTCAGCTGTTGGCGCATAGTCAAGGTTTGATTTCTGCTCCTGTGCATGCACCTAGTTCAGGTGTGATTACAGATATTAATTTTTATCCCGCACCTCATCCCTCAGCGTTGCCTATACGAACAATTGTCATTACAACCGATGGTAAAGATCAGTGGATTGAACACATTCCTGTCGATGATCCTTTTGCATTAGAGCCTGAAGAAATTTCTGCACGCGTTGCAGCAGCAGGGATTGTTGGCTTAGGTGGGGCGACATTTCCATCGGCAGTGAAGTTAAATTTAGGCCGAC
>JBFIJJ010000076.1:0-11951 GCA_041600795.1 Methylophagaceae bacterium
CCTGTTTCTTCGGCCAAGGCCTGCAACTCATCATCAACATAATAATGAGCGATTAATACAGCATTTTTTTGTTTTAATAAGACTTTAATTTTGTCGATGTAATCTTGCTTTTCCGTTTCTGACAGCCAAGGGTTAGGAGTGACATTATCAATAATATGATCAATTCTTGATTGCAATTTTTGTGGAATTGTTTCGGCAAGACTCATTAAATAATACTCTTCGTTTAATATAAGGCTATGGCATCACAATAAAGCATGTAATGCGCTAACGATTGGCATGTTGGCTGGAGGTAACTCGCTCACATTTAATTCACTGATGGCACACCAACGAATTTGTTGGCCTTCTCGCCCTGTTGGCTCGCCATTAAAGCCTGTGACATGCCACACATCTAACAACACCTTTCTATCGCCATAATCATGGTTAATGATTAATAATGGTTGCGCATCCGTAATGTCGATATCAATTTCTTCTTTAATTTCTCGAGTTAAAGCATCATAGACCGGTTCATTATCTTCAACTTTGCCACCAGGAAACTCCCATAAATTGGCCTGATGCTGGTGTGCTTGGCGTAGTGCTAATAACACCTGCTGTTGCTCATTAACTATGGTCGCAACAGCAACATGAATTGTTTTATTCATTTAACCAATATATAAAGTGCGCCACAGTAAGGACACTTTATTTCACCTTTGCTTGCTATATCTAAATATACTTTAGGATGCGCGTCCCAGGTGGTCATACTAGGCATTGGACAGCTTAAGGGCAGATCAGATTCCCGAACTTCATAACGTTGTTCAGTGCAAGCGTTTAACGGTGTACTGTCATCCATTTTCTGCCCTCTTGTTAATCAACGACCTTTATTCAGCTGACTCTGAAATAGTTGGCGCTTTGCGTAACCGAATGTTGAGCTCTTTCAGTTGTGTGTCACTCACTGCACTTGGTGCATTTGTTAATGGGCAGCTTGCAGATTGTGTTTTAGGGAATGCCATCACATCACGAATTGATGCAGAACCTGTCATCAACATAGCTAAACGATCCAAACCAAATGCCAAACCACCATGTGGCGGACAACCGAATTTTAATGCATCTAATAGGAAGCCAAACTTATCATTCGCTTCTTCTTTACTGATACCTAGCAATTCAAATACTTGGCTTTGTACATCCGCTTTATGGATACGCATTGAACCACCACCCAACTCAGTACCATTCAATACCATATCGTAAGCACGTGATAGACACTTGCCTGGATCAGTTTTTAACAACTCAATATCTGATTGACGTGGCGCGGTAAATGGATGGTGTAAAGCAGTCCAACGGTCGGCTTTTTCATCCCATTCAAACATTGGGAACGCAACAACCCATAATGGTTTCCAACCATGTTCAACCAAACCTAAATCGTGGCCCAGTTTCACACGTAATGCGCCGAGCGCTTCACTCACGATCGAGGCTTTATCCGCACCGAAGAAAATTAAATCTCCCGTTTGTGATTCTGTGCGTTTTAAAATCGCATCAACGACTTCATCCGGTAAAAACTTAAGAATAGGTGATTGAAGACCTTCACGACCGCCATCAATATCGTTGATCTTGATATATGCCAAACCTTTGGCACCATAAATGCCAACATATTTGGTGTAATCATCAATTTCTTTACGACTTAGGTTTGAGCCATTAGGCACACGCAACGCGGTAACACGCCCATTATCATCATTGGCCGGACCAGAGAATACTTTAAAATCAACCTCTTTCATCAAGTCGCTGATTTCTACTAATTCAAGTGGAATTCGAAGATCTGGTTTGTCACTACCATAACGCGCCATTGCTTCCACATAAGTCATTCTTGGAAATGGGTTTGGTAACGATTGCTCTAAGACATTCGCAAATAATTTGCGAATCATTTCTTCCATCATCGACATCAAATCTTCTTCTTCAACAAATGATGTTTCGATATCTAATTGAGTAAATTCAGGCTGACGATCTGCACGTAAATCTTCATCGCGGAAACAACGCACAACTTGGTAATAACGATCCATGCCTGACACCATCAATAGCTGTTTAAACAACTGAGGTGATTGCGGCAAAGCAAAGAAACTACCAGCATGAGTACGACTTGGCACCAAATAATCGCGCGCACCTTCAGGTGTGGCTTTGGTTAAGATTGGCGTTTCAATATCCAAGAAGCCATTATCATCAAGGAAGTTACGTAATGCTCGGGTGATTTGTGAACGGAAACGCAATTTTTGTAACATTTCTGGACGACGCAAATCGATATAACGATGACGTAAACGTACATCTTCACTTACTTCAGCTTGTTCAGATAAAGGAAATGGTGGCGTGTCAGAGCTATTTAGAATTTCTAAGCGTTTAGCAATAATTTCGATTTTACCGCTCTTAAGATCTGGATTATCACTGCCTTCAGGTCGTAAATTAACCACGCCTTCAATTTGCAAAACATATTCACTACGAACACGCTCAGCAACAGCAAAGCTTTCAGCATCTTCAGGATTACAAACAACTTGAACCAAACCTTCACGGTCACGTAAATCAATGAAGATAACACCACCATGATCACGACGACGATGCATCCAACCCGCTACTGTTACTGTTTGACCTTCTAATGTTTCATTCACATCGCCGCAATAATGGCTACGCATAGCTTTTCCTAAATAATTCAGTTAGTTGTGTTATGCCACTTCAAAATAGTATTTTGTGGCGCTCAATTTATTGTTTTATTAATCAGTGCTGACAGTACTGTCCAACTGCTCTTTTTTCCACTCAGGCACGACAACCCCCATGGAAATGATCATTTTAAGACCTTCTTCGACGGTCATATCTAACTCAATGGCATCTTCTTCCGGTACCATCAACACAAATCCAGAGGTAGGATTAGGTGTAGTCGGAATAAAGACACTAATGACGCGCGAACCTGTTTTATCTTGCACTTCGCCTAGCTTATCCGATGTCATGAATGCCAAGCTCCACACGCCTTTACGTGGATATTCAATCAATAAGACCTTACGAAACGATTTGCCATCCGTTGCCAGCACTGCTTCCATAATTTGTTTAATGCCAGCATATAAGTTCCGGACCAAAGGGATCCGCGCTAATAACGATTCCCAGCCGGCAACAATTCTTTTCCCCAGTAAATTTGCGACGATCATGCCGGTGGCTAACACTAAGACAACAGCAAGCAACACGCCTAAACCAGGAATATGGAACCCTAATAAAGTATCAGGCTGATATGAGTACGGTAAAAGCAGTACTATCCGATCTAAAAATCCGACAATAGCTCTAACAACCAGGAAGGTAATTCCTAGTGGCATCCAAACAAGTAATCCTGCAATTAGATACTTACGCATATAAGCTCAACTTAATGACAACCGCAACCAGTTCCACAGGCTGCGGCACTAGACTTTTTTGCAGAAGAGTCTGCCGATGATTCCGCAAGATTGCGTTTAGTCCCACTCTTGAAATCTGTTTCATACCAACCATCGCCTTTTAGACGAAATCCAGCAGCAGACACTAGTTTTCTAAGACTTGCTTCATCACAAGCAGGGCAATGAACCAACGGTTCTTCACTCATTTTTTGCAATGCTTCAAAAGTATGTTCACACAGATCACAACGATATTCATATAATGGCATTTGGTTTACCTCAATACAAAATTGGCTACACCATAGAATGTGGCAAATTTTGGAAATTTCAAGCTATAACCGATGAATTATACCCAAAAATTAACGTCAAAGCTTTTCTGCTTTTTAGTTGATGATTATAAGCCGCTATATAATGATGAATAATACGCTAAACTTCCGCCATGAAAGAAAGTAAAGACTGGAAAGCTATACAAAGCCTCTTACCCTATTTGTGGGAGTTCAAAGGTCGGGTCTCACTGGCTTTTTCACTGCTCATTTTTGCTAAATTTGCCAATGTTGGCATTCCGCTAGCACTAAAAGGTGCGGTCGATGCCTTGGATGGACAGCAACAAGTTGTGTATCTACCTATCGCAATTCTCATCGGCTATGGTCTATTGCGCTTAGCCAGCAGTCTATTTAGTGAGTTGCGCGATGCGCTATTCGCAAAAGTAATCTATCGTTCAGTTCGAAAAATTGCAGGCACTATTTTTCAGCACCTACTCGCCCTATCACTGAGATTCCACTTGCAACGTCAAACTGGCGGAATTTCTAGAGATATTGAACGCGGCACTCGCGGCATTAGTTTTTTAATGAACTTTATGATTTTTAATATCTTGCCGACGATAGTAGAAATTGTGCTGGTTACCATCATATTGCTAACACGCTATGACAGCATTTTTGCCTTAATCACGACAGGTACGATTGTGCTTTATATCGCATATACATTGCTTGTAACGGAATGGCGTATGCGCTTTCGTCGCACGATGAACGAAATGGATACTAAAGCCAATAATCATGCTATTGATAGTCTTCTAAACTATGAAACCGTTAAATACTTTAATAACGAGGACTATGAATTACATCGTTATGATGAGCGTTTAGCTGTTTGGGAAAAGTCAGCAATCAAAAACCAAATTTCCTTATCATTACTTAATGTTGGTCAAGGAACAATCATCGCAATTGGTATAACGCTTTTAATGTTATTAGCTGGCCAAGGTGTGGTTGATGGTAAATTAACGATTGGTGACTTAGTTTTAGTTAACGCCTTTTTGTTACAGCTATATTTACCGCTGGGATTTTTAGGTTTTGTCTATCGGGAGATCCGTCATTCACTAGCAGACATGGAGCGCATGTTCTCGTTACTAGAACAACCTTTGGAAAAGGTCGATGCACCAAACTCACCACAACTAAATGTGCAACATGGTGACATTCAGTTTAACCATGTCGATTTTCACTATGATGCTAATCGACAGATTTTACATGACATCGATTTCAAAATAGGTGCTGGTCAGAAACTGGCTATTGTCGGTGCAAGTGGCTCAGGCAAATCGACCTTGGTTCGCTTGCTATTTCGATTTTACAATCCTCAATCCGGCAACATTACAATTGACGGCATAGATATTCAAACCGTTGATGAACAGAGTTTAAGAAAAGCGATCGGTGTTGTTCCTCAAGATACTGTCCTTTTTAATAGCACGATTTATCAAAATATTCTGTACGGTAATCCAGAAGTTAAGGAAGAAGAGGTTATTTCAGCTGCCCAACAAGCACATATTCATAACTTCATCACAAAACTACCTGATGGTTACGATACATTGGTAGGTGAACGCGGCTTGAAGTTATCAGGCGGTGAAAAACAGCGCGTGGCTATCGCGCGTACCTTATTAAAAAACCCACCCATTTTAATTCTCGACGAAGCGACCTCAGCACTTGATAGTCATTCTGAGCAAGCAATCAATTCAGAATTACAGGAACTCAGTCGCAATAAAACGACCCTTGTGATTGCGCATCGTTTATCAACCGTAACTGATGCCGATAAAATTTTAGTCTTAGATGATGGTCGAATCATCGAGCGCGGCACGCATCATCAGCTCCTGAAACAACAAGGCCGTTATGCAGCGATGTGGGCACTTCAACAAAATGAAGGCAAATATAAAAACTAAACTTAAGGATGATTTCTTGGTGAATCCCATAAAAAAAAACAATACTTCTCAGTCCATAGGACTTTTAACACACAAAGATACAAGGAAGTCATTTAAAAATGCGTTAAATGCCCAATTAATACACCGGCTATTTATTTATCAAAACATCATAAAAATAAGTTTTAACCAACTCTCAACAGACACCTAAAGTAATTTCATTTTGGACTTTAGCTATTCAAAACATGTAGTATATGCCCGCAAACACGGACTCTCGTTGTTCATAAAGTGTACAGAGATACACACAATTTCGTTCAGGTTCAGTTCAGCTTCGTTATGAGAAGCTAACACTGCACTATGGCAAATAACTTAAAAATAAAGAGGCAATATTAATGAAATACGGTAAATCACTTATAAGTGCACTTTTAGGTGCTTCAGTTCTTCTATCAAGCGCTGTAATGGCTGAAAATCATGTTGTTAACGCTGAAGTAACAGCATTTAACCCAATGGTAATCAAAATTGCACCAGGTGATACTGTTTCATGGGAAAACATGAATGGTCACATTACTCACACTATTGATGAATACCTACCTGCTGGTGCTGAAGGTTGGGAATCTCAAATGGGTGAAAATTTCCAAACTAAACCTTTAACAGTTGAAGGTGCATACTTCTACAAATGTACTCCACATTGGGGTGCTGGTATGGGTGGTGTAATCATCGTAGGTAACCCAACTAACCTTGATGATGTGGCAGCAACAAGCCCTAAAGGTGCTGCAAAACGTTTATTGAAAAAAGCTGAAAAAGCAATGAAATAATCGTTTCTAATATCGAAACACTTAAAAGCCCGCTATTTATGCGGGCTTTTTTGATCCAGCCCCTAATTTTATGTGGTAATATTTACGAGATTTTTTGCAGTTTAATTCGACACCACAAATGAATTAGGTCAGCAAATATAAGTAAATTTTACTAATTTTCGCGGGGAGTTCCCTTTCAATGAGTAACACAGTCGATACCGGTAAGCGGCGATTTCTGACTGCCGCAGCTAGTGTTGTTGGTGGTGCAGGCGCAGCAGCTGTTGCCATTCCATTTGTCACATCCATGTTACCGAGTGCTAAAGCCCAAGCAGCTGGCGCACCAGTAGAAATAGATATCAGTAAATTAGAAGTTGGCCAAATCGTCACTGTTGAATGGCGCGGCAAACCAGTTTGGGTTTTAAATCGCTCTTCTGAATCACTGAATATTCTTCCAGAATTGGCGGATAATTTAGCTGACCCAGAAAGTGATGTAGCTACACAGCAACCTGATTACTGTAAGAACGAATCGCGATCAATTAGAGACAACATTCTGGTTTTAGTTGGTATTTGTACTCATCTAGGCTGCTCTCCGACTTATAGGCCTGATCTTGCACCTGCAGACTTAGGTCCTGAATGGAAAGGTGGCTTCTTCTGCCCTTGTCATGGTTCTAAGTATGACCTTTCTGGTCGCGTTTATAAAAACATGCCAGCCCCTAAAAACTTGGTTGTTCCACCTTATCACTTCCTTGGCGACAATCGCATCGTCATCGGTGAAGACGCACAAGGAGCCGCATAATGTTTGCAAGTTTAATGGGTTGGGTTGACGCTCGTTTTCCCGCTACAAAAATGTGGAAAGAGCATCTTTCTGAATATTACGCACCGAAAAACTTCAATTTTTGGTATTTCTTTGGTTCGTTAGCCTTATTAGTTTTAGTTTTACAAATTGTCACTGGTATCTTTTTGACAATGAACTACAAACCAGATGCCGCACAAGCATTTGCCTCAGTTGAATACATCATGCGTGATGTTGAATGGGGTTGGCTAATTCGCTATATGCATTCTACTGGCGCATCAGCATTTTTCATTGTCGTTTATTTGCACATGTTCCGTGGCCTCATTTATGGTTCGTACAAGCAACCACGTGAGTTAGTTTGGATCTTTGGTATGCTGATCTATCTAGCTTTGATGGCTGAAGCCTTTATGGGATATCTATTGCCTTGGGGCCAAATGTCATATTGGGGCGCTCAAGTTATCATTTCATTATTTGGTGCGATTCCATTTATCGGCGAACAATTGGCATTGTGGATCCGAGGCGACTTCGTAGTAGCTGACGCAACACTTAATCGTTTCTTCGCATTCCACGTCATCGCCGTACCATTAGTAATTCTTGGATTGGTTGTAGCTCATATTATTGCTTTACATGAAGTCGGCTCAAACAATCCGGATGGCGTCGAAATCAAGAAAAATAAAGATAAAAATGGTATTCCGTTAGATGGCATTCCATTCCACCCTTATTATTCTGTAAAAGATATTGTCGGCGTGGTTGTATTCTTATTCATTTTCTCGCTGGTATTGTTTTATATGCCTGAAATGGGTGGCTGGTTCTTAGAAGATGCTAACTTTATTCCGGCTGATCCACTTAAAACACCGCTGCACATTGCGCCTGTTTGGTATTTCACACCGTTCTATGCGATTTTAAGGGCCGTACCTAGTATTGCTGGGTCTGCATTCCCTGGCGTCGTTGCAATGGGTCTTTCAATTGTATTTTTATTCTTGCTGCCATGGTTAGATAGAAGCCCTGTCAAATCAATTCGCTACCGTGGTATTTACTTTAAAACTGCACTTGTATTATTTATTATTAGCTTTTTAGGTTTAGGCTTCTTGGGTACTCAACCTGTCACGCCTCTCTATACCTTGTTGGCACGTGTTTTTTCAGTGATTTATTTCGCATTCTTTATCCTTATGCCAATTTATACAAAACTTGATACAGACAAACCTGTACCAGAAAGGGTGACATTCAAATGAGAACTTTAATTTACGCCTTATTTATCGGCTTAATGTCCGTAACATCAGCCCAAGTCATGGCAACCGCTGGCGGAATTCATCTTGATAAAGTTGAAATCGATCTATCTGATAAAGCCTCTTTACAGCGTGGTGCGAAAACATTTGTGAACTATTGTTTAAGCTGTCATCAAGCGTCTTATATGCGTTATAACCGTATGGGCAAAGACCTTGGCATGACGGATGAACAAGTTAAAGAAAACTTGATGTTCGCCTCAGAAAAAGTTGGTGACACAATGACTGTTGCCATGCGCGCTCAAGATGCTAAAAAATGGTTTGGTGTTGTTCCACCAGATTTATCAGTTATAGCTCGTGCCAAAGGCACAGATTATCTGTACACCTACTTACGCACTTTTTATCTTGATCCAAGTAAACCTATGGGAACAAACAACCTAGCATTTAAGGACGTTGGTATGCCGCACGTTCTTTGGGAGCAACAAGGTTATAAAGAACGCAATGAACATGGTCTCTTGGAAACGACTTCTGAAGGCAGCTTATCAACAAGTGACTATAATGATGTTGTTGCTGACTTGGTGAATTTCCTAGCTTATATAGGAGAGCCTTCAAAAATTCAACGTTTAGCCTTAGGTAAGTGGGTTTTACTTTATTTGATTATTTTCTTCTTGGTTGCTTATCCAATGAAAAAAGCATTCTGGAGAGATATCCATTAAATTGGACACAATCAAAAATAAATACTTAGAAGAAAGGGAGTTTACTCCCTTTCTTCACGTTAAAAACATCGAAAAATTGCTCCCTTAATTAAAACTAGACTCAGACACCGACAGGAATCATCACTATATGGCTAACAGCAACCGACGTGCCATCATGACTCTTTACTCTGACCCTTCGTGCCCTCTGTGCCATCGAACTCGTATCGCGCTACACGAAAAAAATATCGCCGCTAATATCGAAGATCTGATTGATGGTCATTGGCCTGAAGATGTTGCTGCAGCAAATCCATATGGAAACAGTCCGACATTAGTTGATAAAAACTTAGTGCTGTTTAACGCTAATATCATCATTGATTATTTAGATGAGCGCTTTGTTCATCCCCCATTAATGCCCGTAGATCCTGCCGAACGTGCCCAAGTAAGGCAAATGCTGTACCGCATAGATAAGGACTGGTATTCGCTCTGGAATGCCCTGATGGGACTAGAAAAAGGTAAAATGGCGCAGGCACGTAAAACGATCCAAGAAGATCTGACTGTATTAGCACCACTTTTTGCACAATCAGCTTTTTTTATGAATGATAATTTTTCTATACTGGATTGTGCTCTAGCACCGTTGCTTTGGCGTTTACCAATGCTTAATATTAAACTGCCATCTAAAGCCAGTGCTGTAGAGGACTACGCTAAACGAATTTTTACCAGAGATAGTTTTCAAGCCAGTTTAAGTGATATTGAACGCGACATGCGTTAGTTAATGAGAGTAGCCAAACCATGACACCGCAGAAACCTTATCTGATTAGAGCGATTTATGAGTGGCTTCAAGATAATCAAATAACGCCCTATCTCCTAGTCAACGCCAAAATTGAAGGCACTCAAGTCCCTAGAGAATATATTAACGATGGTAAGATTGTTTTAAATATTGCTAGTGATGCCGTTCGAAACTTTCATGCTGACAATGACTGGATAAGTTTCTCTGCACGCTTCTCTGGGAAGCCAATGGAATTATTTATTCCTATAACTGCCGTACTTGCCATTTACGGAAAAGAAAATAACGAAGGCATGTTTTTTACTGAGGAAGATAAGCCTTCACCGCCATCTTCACCAAAACAATCTAATAGCAGTAAACGTAATACTATTGGCCTAAAAGTCGTAAAATAGTCTATTTGATTAAAAAGTAATATTACCTCTGTTACTCTGCGCTATTCTATTACCTGAGACCACACCCTATTCCCACTGCTTGAATCATTACTATACTTATTGCGTAATAAAAAAACGGGCGATTAACGCCCGTTTTTTATTCACTAGAATTTAAGCCAATCTTTATTGTTGAGGGTCATAACCAGTAAAGGTAACAACCTCTTCAGTTAAAAACTGATCACCTTCTTTCCATGTTTTACCGTCAGGTACAATTGTACGGACTTGATAGACTTCACCTGGAATTTCTTCTGATAAAGTGAACATATAATACTTTCCAGCATAGAGACTATAGCGTGAGTTTTTAGGATCATTTATAAATGGCTGAATAGTATATTGAACACCTTTGACTTTCTTGCCTTGGTAATCAATTTCTACTTCTTTTTTTTCTGCACCGGCAGCCAATGCCCAACGAATTTTACGTTGAAAATATGGCCAATCACCACCTGTTAACCGCTCCAACTCGTGGATATCAAATTCAAGAAATAATACAAAAACGCCATTACCTTGTTGGTTATTTCTATCTTGATATGGTCGATTATATTCTCCAGTGAAAAATTCAAAATGAGAATCTCTGCGACCAGTATTGCGAATATTGGTCACAACCATATCAATAGTATCTTCTCGTTGTCCATCAACAAAACTTTGTTTCTTATAACTATAGTGTAATGTGCCTGGTTGCACGATATTTTTAAGATGAGGTTTATCAAACAGTTCATTATTGACTTCAGAAAAACCTGTTACTGCATTCGCATTCATAGTCATAAACATCATGACCGATGCCGATATCAGCGAAAACCACATTTTTAACACAAGCAATACCTCTTTAAAGTTTAATGTTATTCTTACTTCACTCTGAACAATTACGTATCCGCGACTATGAAAGTAAGATTTTTTCTCAACATTTTGTTTATTTCAATTGTTATCTTTATTACTACAGGTTGTGAGAGCAGTCATAGTAACAGAATCTATCAACAAGTCAGTCAGTATAGTTTTGAAGATACCTTATTAAATCTTGATATTGCAATCTCAGAACATAATTATCGCATCATTCATCGCAGTCATATCGGACAAGCTATTCGGGATCGAGGACAGCAGGATTTTCCTCTCTCAACCATTACCAATTTTTGTAATATTACTTACGCTGAAGAAATGATGGAAATCAATCCTGACTTAATTAATGATATGCCCTGTACAGTTGCAATTCGTGAACAAGGTGACTCAGTTATTGTTAGTGCTAAACTAATGAAAACAAATACTAATAATCATCTCCAAAATGAATTTGCTATTAAGATCAACAATAACCTTAAGTCAATCATCAAGGCCACCATTGAGTAGCCTTGATCGATAGCTTAATTTATTACTCCATTCGTTGCGGTTTACCAGCTGCTAGGGCACCATCAGCACGCGCTTTCAAATAAGCATATAACTCACTTATATGAGATCTTATATATGGCTCATCCGACCATGTTGGCATTTTAAATTTCGCCGCTTCAGCATCTCCGAGCTGAGACAAGAACTCCATGCGTCTATCCGGATCATCCAAGTTCACTTTAGCAAAATAACGTTTTAATAGTTTCTGTCTAAACTTAAACTCACTCATTCCCGCTACACGCTCAACTAGATTCGGTGCGATATCAGTACCCGTCGCATCCTGCCCATGACAAACGAAACAGGTTGTATTAAATAC
>JBFIJJ010000077.1:0-11835 GCA_041600795.1 Methylophagaceae bacterium
CCTCTACGTGAAAAAGATTTAACAAAACATCTTGAAAATGGTAACGGTAAGGAAGATGATAAAGGTGTCGAAAATAATGGTAATCAAGAAGCAGAGAAAGCATTGGCGCTGACGGATTACACATTATCAGAAGCATTAAACTTACTCAAAGGTATCAACATTCTTAATAATCAAAAATAGGATTTTAAGAATATGTCAACCGTATTAGTCCCATTAGCCGAAGGCTTTGAGGAGCTAGAGGCCGTTACTATAATCGATCTGTTACGTCGAGCTGGTATCACGGTTGTTTCAGCCAGTATTGGTGTGCAACTCGTGCCAGCCAGTCGCGGCGTACATCTTGTGGCCGATACAAGCTTAAACGACGTTATTTATGATGATTTCGATATGATTGTCCTGCCAGGAGGTCTTCCTGGCAGTACCAATCTCGATAACGATATTCATATTCATGCCATTCTTAAACGTCTTTACCAATCAGGTAAAGCTATCGCAGCAATTTGTGCCGCGCCCTTGGTGTTAGCTAATTGCGGTTTACTTGATGGCAAACGTGCGACCTGTTATCCCGGTGTGCTTTCACAACAAGAATGGCCATCGATAACATTATGCGATGAAGCAATCGTCATTGACGGTACTATTCTGACATCAAGAGGACCAGGAACGGCAATGGACTTTGCCCTCGCAATAATCGAATACCTCACAGATAGAGCTACCCGCGATAACGTCGAAAAAGGCCTTGTTCGCACACCTTAAATTTAACGCTGGAAATGGATATGTCATCAATAAGCTTTGCTGAGCTATCAATTTTATTGATCGAACCTTCTTATACACAAAGAAAAATCATATTGACACATTTACAGCAAGAAGGTGTTCACCATATTGATGGCGTTGCAACAGCTCAAGAAGCATTAACATTTATTGAACAATATCCACCTGACTTAGTTATCAGTGCTATGTATTTACCCGATAGCAATGCCAGTGAATTACTTCACACTATTCGTCAAAATGATCGTCACAGCACAATCAATTTTATGTTGGTGTCCAGCGAAACCCGTTTCTCAGCCCTAGATCCTGTTCGCCAAGCTGGTGTTGTCGCAATTTTGCCAAAACCATTTGATCATGCTGATCTAAATCGCGCATTACGTGCCACAATTGACTACATCGATCCTAAAGAATTAGAGCTCTCCAGTTACGACACAAATGAACTGCGTGTATTACTAGTTGATGATAGCGTAACGGCACGTAATCATATTCAACGAGTGTTAAATAACCTTGGAATAAATGGCATTGAAACAGCACAAAATGGCAGCGAAGCAGTTCACATTCTCGAACAGAGTGACTTTGATCTTGTAATAACCGACCTCAATATGCCAGAAATGGATGGCCAACAATTAGTTGAATATATACGTCAGGATCTGGGTGATTCATTTTTGCCAATTCTAGTTGTAACCAGTGTCGGAAATGATCCTCGTCTTGATAATATACAACAAGCAGGCGTTTCCGCCATTTGTGATAAACCTTTTGAGCCTCAATCAATTAAGGAAGTGCTCTACCGCGTACTTGAAGGTGACTAAACTAGCTTACGCATTAACGCTGTCTGCTCATCTCTACAAATGTTTTCATATAGTCAATATGTGTATCTGTTTGTCGCATTGCGGCAAATAAGGTTTTGGCAAGACCATTTTGACCCAGTCTGAGCTGTGAAACAGGTAGCTTGGCGCAATAATCTTTAGCTAACCAGTTCGGCAACACCGTTACACCTCGCCCTAAACTAACCATTTGAACCATAATATCAAGCGATTCAATCGCTTTTGTTCTTGGAGTTACAGCAGCAGGCAACAAAAATTGGGTGAAAACATCTAACCGCTCATGTGCGACAGGGAAGGTTAATAGCAATTCATTCATTACATCTTCAGCGACGATGTATTTTTTACCAGCCAGTGTATGGGACTCGGCAACTAAGAGTACCAATTCATAATTAAACAAAGGCTCATACACTAGGCCTGTTTTTTTAATGACATCAGGTGTAACCAATAAATCAACGTGGTGATTTAAAAGCCCTTCCAGACCTGAAAATTGGAATTTATTAATGATATCGACATCCATATTTGGCATCGCTACCAAAAATTCTGCCAAGATAGTTTTTAACCATTCATAACAAGGATGACACTCGACACCAAGACGCAAAATACCTTGCCGCCCTTCGCCATAAGCCTTTAGGGTTTTTTCTGTTTGCTCAAATACAGGCAATAATTGTTGAGCAACTTGCAATAACAACTCACCTGCTTGCGTCAGTCGCAATTGTCGCCCATCACGCTCCCACAACGAAACCTCCAACTTTTTCTCCAAATATCGCATTTGATGCGACAGTGCCGGCTGTGTCAAAAACAACGCATTTGCTGCTGCTGTCAATGTGCCATTTTCAGCCAAGGCGGCCATGATTTTCAGGTGTGTTCGTTCAATCATCTATGAATTTAACTTATAGGTTTGCTAAAAATCATCATTATCCATCATGTGTAGCCATCACTACAATAGCGTGTTTTATCACTCAACATTACAGGATAATACGATGATTAATACACATAACTTAGGCTTTCCTCGAATAGGTGAAAATCGAGAATTAAAGTTTGCCTTAGAAAGCTATTGGCGCACAGAAATATCACAACAACAACTGCTTGCTGTTGGCCAAACCTTGAGAAAAGCACATTGGCAACATCAACAAAGCTTAGACTTTCAACCTGTTGGTGACTTTTCTTTTTATGATCATGTCTTAGATACCAGCATCCTTGTTGGTAATGAACCCAGCAGGGCCGATGCTAAGGCCAATACCTTAGATCGCTCATTCCAAATTGCCCGAGGTCAGGCTCAATCATCCTCTAGCTGTTGTTCACATCAGTGTGCTGCAGGTGAAATGACAAAATGGTTTGATACTAATTATCATTTCATCGTGCCAGAGATCGATAAGCAGACTCGCTTTTCTTTGCATGCTGATAATTTAATTGACCAAGTTCGAGAAGCCAAAACATTAGGCTATAAGGTCAAACCCGTAATTGTCGGTCCTGTAACCTATTTATGGTTAGCTAAAACCAAGGATGAAACCAACAAACTCAGCCTACTTGATGACCTGATTGTCGTTTATGAGCAATTATTAATCCGTTTAGCCGAGGAAGGGGTAGAGTGGGTACAAATTGATGAGCCTGTACTTGTCACTGAATTAAATCAAGCATGGCAACATGCATTAAAACAAACGTATTTAGCCTTACATAAAACACCAATTAAGCTGCTTTTAACGACGTATTTTGGTGAATTAAAGGAAAATCTATTACTTGCATGTGAATTGCCTGTTGCAGGCTTACATATTGATGCTATCAATGGCTTTGATGAAATTAATAAAGTTGTTGATTGGTTACCAGCACATAAAGTGTTATCGCTGGGTGTAATCAATGGTCGCAATATTTGGAAAACAGATCTCAATGCAACCCTAAATTGGCTAGAGCCTATCGCTGCTCGCTTAAAAGATCGTCTGTGGTTGGCACCATCCTGTTCGTTACTGCATGTGCCAGTTGACTTAAGCAATGAACTTAATATTGATGATGAGATAAAATCTTGGCTGGCATTTGCCGTTCAAAAACTCGATGAATTGTCATTACTGGCACATGCTTTGAACTTCGGCAGATCATCAGTAGCAACGCAATTAAACGAAAATGCCTTAGCAATTGAAACACGCCAGCATTCTTCTCGGGTACATAATCCAGCTGTTCAAACACAACTCTCTGAAGTAACTGATGCTATGTCCGTTCGACAAAGCAATTACCGGCAACGCAGTTTAATTCAAAAACAGCGGTTTAATCTGCCATTATTTCCAACAACAACGATTGGATCGTTTCCACAAACCAGTGCAATTCGCCAAGCACGTAAACTTTATAAACATGGCAAAACAGATCAATCCAGTTATGAACAATTTATCAAGTCTGAAATTCAGCATTCGATAGCAATCCAAGAACAAATTGGATTAGACGTTCTAGTGCATGGAGAGGCCGAACGCAATGACATGGTGGAGTATTTTGGCCAACAACTCGATGGCTATACTTTTAGTGAATTTGGCTGGGTACAGTCCTATGGATCACGTTGTGTCAAACCTCCAATCATTTTTGGTGATATTTCACGTCCTAAAGCCATGACCGTAGATTGGGCGACCTATGCTCAGTCGTTAACCGATAAACCGGTTAAAGGCATGTTAACGGGCCCAGTGACGATGTTAAATTGGTCCTTTGTCCGTGACGATCAACTACGCGCTCAAACCTGCCTACAACTAGCACTGGCAATTCGTGATGAAGTCCTTGATCTGGAGCGAGCAGGTATCACCATCATTCAAATCGATGAAGCGGCATTACGTGAAGGCTTACCATTACGCCAATCACAATGGCAATACTATCTGAATTGGGCTGTTACCAGCTTTAAAGTAAGTGCTAATGGTGTGGCCGATAGCACGCAAATTCACACCCATATGTGTTATTCCGAATTCAACGATATTATTGATGCTATTGCCAGCATGGATGCTGATGTTATTACCATTGAAACATCGCGATCGGATATGGAGCTACTCGATGTATTTAATGAGTTTAACTATCCCAATGAGATTGGCCCTGGCGTGTATGACATTCACACACCCAATATCCCAACGGTTGATCAGATCGTTGAGCTGATCAATAAGGCTGCTCAACGCATTCCAGTTGATAAATTATGGATAAACCCTGATTGCGGCTTAAAAACAAGGGCTTGGCCTGAGGTCGAAACAGCGTTAAACGCGATGGTTACAGCAAGTAAGCAGTTAAGACAGCAAGCTATTCCAGCCTAGTCAACAGCGATAAATTGATGCATCTTGATTACTTATAAGATGCGTCAATTTCAGCCTGCTCAAGAAATTCAAATCAACAACTATCATCCAAGTAGAACGGATAAGTGCTTTTCCACGTGATGGTATCAGCAAGGTGATTGTTTGCTCAATCAGTGACTGAGAATCGCGCTACGCACCGTTTCAACACGCTTTAAATCTAGCATAGCAGTTCGCTTTCTTTCCATGCATAGTGCACTGCGAAAACCAAGATAATCCGCACTCAAATTAGCCAATACGGCGATATCTTGATATCGCAAAGCACCAGCAAGACCACAAACCAGCTGATGCTGTTTTGCTGCCTCAACAAAACGTTGTAATTCAATCAGGTCAAGATGATCTAATAGGTGAGCACCATTTTTAAGCGCTGTATCGATCATCACGCCATAAAAGCCACTGGCTTTTAAAATAGGCAGTAGATCCTGTTTCATTGGCATATCGGCAAATAGTACTGCAATTACTGGTGTTTTCAGTGTGTGAATAGTCTGAGCCAATGCTGCTATACAGTGGGTGATATTTTTATCGGGAAACAAACCAATTTTGACATAGTCAACACCACTCGTCGCCATGTCAATTATCGCTGGTTTGATTAGATTGGGATCCATTGCTAAATCCCCAACCGTAGCACTCGTCTGGCAGCGTTTCGCAACAAATCTGACAATGTCTGCAACCTCAGCCACAGTCAAAGCACCCAATGCTCCTCTCGAAGGATCCTTCATATCTAAAATATCGGGATACATAGACTCTAACTGTTTTGCTTCATCTAGAGACTTTATACTGGCAAGCCATTTAGTCATGCTTTAGCTCAATTCCTGCTTCATCAATTTTATTCATTAACCAGCCCCATGCTTCAAGCTCCCGAGGACCAGCTGTTTTGTCAATTGCTATCGTTAAATAAGCAATTTCCTGCTGAATTTTTTCTACTGGCAACATCTGCAAGCGACTAACTAGGACGGCAGCATCAATCACTGCACTTTGAGCGCGATTAAACCCTCTAAAAGGCAAGTGGCTGATATCACATATAACTCGGCCTTTAAAACAAGCCCTAGGATCTTCGTCATCAAAAGATGTTATCTCTAACTCTGTATGAGCTAAAGCATGTTCTAAGTAGAAACCTTCAATTTGTTGGCAGGGCAGGGTGGGCCAATCACGTCGTCCCGTTAGCGAACCGGCAAAAACACGTACATCATCAGTATAATTAATAGTGCACTGTCGATGCCGCTTTAAGTTCTCATACGTAGCTGATGGTTTGAATGGCTTAATAACAAAGTAACCACTTACTTCTGAAATACCCATTGGAGCAGAATGTGGCTTACCATCATCAGATAATGTCGTCACAATAACTTCGTGGATTTTACTATTAAGCAGTGCCACATTTTTTCCCTGTTGTTAAGGTTGTGCCCTCTGCCGTTTGTTGGGTGAGATCTTCTGGTTCTGAGTCCACGGCACAACCCCAGCTAAGTTCTTCATCTTGGGTATAACGCTTACCTAATTGCCAAGCAATTTGTGCTCGCGCCAACTCCGCTCCCAAATAGAAAGCGTGACCGGTGTCATCTTTCAAATTAAGCTGTGGATAGAAAGCAAACGGATCAACATCCTGCATTAAGCCATCACGATTGAACATGAAAATACCTTGCTCTGCGACTTTTATACGATAGTTGGGATCCTTGATATTTTGAGCTAGCAATGCAATATCTTCGGCATTATCAGGAAAGGGTCTACGCTCATGAGCAATCAATAAATCGGCACTGAAATCGCGCGGCAAAGCACTGTCTTCACGTGCCGCATACATCATTCTTCGTGCTACATTTGCTTCTTTTATCGCATTTCGTGCGTGAGGACTCACTTCCGTTGCCAGCACATTATTTATGTTCAGTTCTGAAATAATTCCAAACAAAATGGCATTAATTCCGCTAGTGTCTGCATCCGTCAACTCTGTCAGATTACCCACGCCCATCATGATCGCTGCATCAGGATATTGTCGGCGCAGTTCATGGTAGCGAACAATCGAGTTTGTTAAACCAAAATGTATTGGATCTAAAATCGGATCAGCAATCCAGGGCCGATTTATTTTATCCATTAATTCCATCGCACGTTCAAGCGATGCCAATGAACCCATTTCTGCAGGTACCAGAATTGGAACAGCATCTGTTTCTTCTGCTAAGTGGTAGGTTTTTTCGGTCAAACTTAATAAATAGTCAGCTCCAGCTTTACCAGCACGCTTCAAATCGCCTAGTTCCAAGGAATCAACACTGACTTTAAAACCAGCCTCATGTAACGCGGAGATTGCATCTTCAAGATGAGGAAATTTTTCTTCAGGTAAACAGCCAATATCGATAACATCTGCACCTGATCGTCTATAGTAATTTGCTCTATCCAAAATGCCAGCAATATCACGTTCAGGTGCATCAACTATTTCAGCAAAAATATTAACGTCATAACGACTTAGATCGCTAGCTTTACGAGCTTGACCAAAATATATGGGTAGATCTTTGACTTCGTCTGGACCCCGAACTACCTCTATACCAAGCTGTTTACTCAACGCATCTAAATCACCTCGGCAACGACCTGGCACGATGATTTGATCGCTATCAGCAATTATTTCTGGCGTTAGGCGCCGCGCAATCATCTTATCGGTCATCAACGCAGCAACCGAAAGACCTAGCTGATGAACACGAAAATCAAACGGCAATGTTGTCATTTCTTTCAACACCTTATGCAAGCTTGGCTCCGCGAGCTTGCCAGTGAGAAATAAGACTTTATTTGCCATTGTAACTAGCTTACTTCCGCTAATCGCGCACGCAATGCGGCTAATAATTTGTTTGGATTTTCAACAACCGTCGTTGCTTCATAAGATCGTAATTTATGGGTATGCGCCAAATCTATTTCTCTAGGCCAAACTTTAACAATACGATCTGGAGCAGGGGTATCCATCTCAGGCTCAGTATCGCACGCTAACACTATGCTTGGGATCCGGCATTTTCCAGCTTGAGCATATACATTAGTGACCAGCGTATCGGATAAACCTAATACCATCTTAGCCACTGTATTTGACGTGGCAGGAGCCACAACCAAAGTATGGTAATCGCCACGATAAAATAGGCCAACAGGGGGGGAGCTGGCTGCCCGATCACGATAAACCCTACCCGATGTTATCGCCTTAGGATCATGGCCGTACATCCTTATAACTTCTTCACCCGCCTGACTATAAAACAAGTCAACATCATCTAAACCACGAATGATTTCTATGCATTCTTCCAGGTAATGCCCTGAGCCTGTAATCGCCCACGCTAACCTAGGTTTTTCTGGTCGTGCTTGCATTTAAAAACCCTAAATTATCAATCTAATTAATAAATTCTGCCAGACTATCACTCTTGAGTAAAAATTAAGATAGTTTTCATAAAGGGTTATACGATAGAATTACCTCATGAATCACAAGTTTACTGGAGCTAAATCACAATGACCAAAACGGAAGATCGCATACCTAAAATCGTAGTAGTCGGAGGCGGCGCAGGCGGTTTAGAACTAGTTACCAAGTTAGGCAAAAAACTTGGTAAAAAAGGAAAAGCATCGATCACTCTTGTTGATAGTTCACATACACATATCTGGAAACCGCTTCTTCATGAAGTTGCGGCAGGAACGCTAGACTCTCACGAAGATGAAATCGAATATCTTAGTCAAGCTATGTGTAGCGGCTTTCGTTTTCGTCTAGGAAAAATGGATGGACTAGATCGTGAAAACAAACAAATCACGGTAGCACCCACACTTAATGATGATGGTGAAGAAATCATTCCTCGTCGTAGCTTTGATTATGATTTTTTAGTCATGGCTATTGGTAGCGTCAGTCACGATTTTGGTATCAAAGGGGTAGAACAGCACTGTCTGTTTTTAGATACCACTTCACAAGCTGAAAACTTCCAATCGCAACTATTAGAAAGCTACCTACGCGCGCACACACAAGGCAAACCTATTGATAAAGGTCAGCTTGATATTGCTATTGTTGGCGCAGGTGCAACAGGTGTTGAATTAAGTGCACAATTACACGAGGTTTCTCATCTATTAACGGCATATGGTCTTGATGAAATCAAACCTACTGACGTTAAAATCAGCATCATCGAAGCAGCGTCTCGTGTTTTACCCGGTCTGCCTGAAAACTTATCAGCTGCAACAGAAACCGAGTTAGCTAAATTAGGGGTTTCAGTTCTAACAAATGAACGTGTGGTTGAAGTCACTGATTCTGAAATCAGAACAGAGAGTGGCAAGGTTATCCCTGCCGCGATCAAAGTTTGGGCCGCAGGCATCAAAGCGCCCGACTTCCTAAAAAATATTGCTGGTCTTGAAACAAACTGGATGAACCAATTAGTTGTTCATCAGACCTTACAGACGACACTTGATGATGATATTTATGCTATTGGTGATTGTGCTGCCTGTAAATGGATAGGGCAAGATCAAAACGTGCCACCACGGGCACAAGCTGCGCATCAAATGGCTTCTCATGTGTTTAAATCAATCAAGTTACGACTTGCTGATAAGACAGAATTACCCGAATATCACTATCATGACTACGGCTCATTAGTATCGCTTGGCCGCTATAGCACCGTAGGTAATATGATGGGCAATCTCAGCAAGGGCAGCCTAATGATAGAAGGTTTTATGGCGAGAATTATGTATTTATCGCTTTATAAAATGCACCAAGTGGCACTGTTTGGATTGTTCCGTGTAGGTATGTTATCGCTATCTCACTTATTCCGTAGAAGTGTGCATCCTAAAATCAAACTTCACTAATTACGCCACTCTATATAATATAACCAGACATAAAAAAGGCCCGTATTTTACGGGCCTTTTTTATGCATTAAATAAACTATTAGAATTTATTTTCTCAAAGACATTCGCTCAAAAACACCTATTCCAGCTATCTTATGCTTAACTGCCGCAGCGATATGAACAACTATTAGGCTAATCAAGCAAAATGCAAAAAACTCGTGTGCCTCTGTGAACACTTCTCTCATACCATCATCGGCTTGTGCAAGTCGTGGTAATACAATGCCCCAAAACTTTGTGTCATATTCGCTAAACATTGATTGTAAGTAGCCAGTTAAAGGCATCGCTACCATTACGATATAAAGTAGCCCGTGAACGGCTCCAGCAGCCTTTTGTTGCCATTTTGGAATGGTGTCTGGTAGTGCGGGGGCTTTATGCATTAAACGCCAGATTAAACGCAATACAATCAATCCTGCTAACGTTAGTCCGATCGACTTATGTAAGAGAAAATAAAAAGCGCGAACACTTTCAACACCAGGGGGTAATTCTGACTGCTTTGGTAGCTCTACCATAAACAGTCCAAGACCGATCATTGCAAAGATCATTAAGGCTATTAGCCAATGTAATATAACCTGAACACGATCATATCTCGCATCATTCATTTGTATCTCCATACTTCTTCTAAATAAAAATAAAGGCCATAATTTTCAAAACTTATGACCTTTATAATCTGGAATAATTCCGCTTCTGATTAAATATCGAGATTTGTCGCTCGTAACGCGTTTGATTCGATAAACTCACGACGTGGCTCAACATTATCACCCATCAAGGTATTAAATGTTTCATCAGCCGCAATAGCGTCTTCAATTCTGACTTGCAATAAGCGACGCTTTGACTTGTCCATTGTAGTTTCCCACAATTGATCAGGATTCATCTCACCCAGACCTTTATATCGCTGTACATTTTGACCACGACGAGCTTCTGCCAACATCCAATTCACTGCTTCCGCAAAATCAGCTACTACCTCGCTTCGACCACCTCGTTGAACCCGAGCACCTTCTGCAAACAAGCCATTAATTTTGTCTGCAAAAGTCAAAATACGTTGATATTCAGTACTTGCAAAAAACTCACCGGGAATATGGTAATCAGTGCTTATGCCGTGCCGACTAAAGCTGACATTAATATCAGGTGCACCCGCGTCATGTGCTGCAATCATGGTTAATTTGTAACTTGTACCTACAGGCAGCGTCACATTTAATCTATTTTCTATTTGTAATAACCATGCAGACATAGCTTCATCATCAGTCAGCGTAGGCACAGCAGCTTGATAGATTAATTGTTTCAAAAACGCCGGGTAATAGTGATTTGATAACCTGTTTATGATGGCTGTAACTGTTTGGTATTCGTCCACCAATAACTTAAGTGCACTACCTGTGATTGCATCAGCACTTTCAGAAGGGAATAACTCACTATTAGTTAAAGCTAATTCCGTTAAATAACGTTCCATCTCGGCATCATCTTTGACGTAACGCTCTTGTTTGCCTTTTTTAACTTTATAAAGCGGTGGTTGCGCAATGTAAATATGACCACGCTCAACCAGTTCGGGCATTTGACGATAAAAGAATGTCAGCAATAACGTCCGAATGTGCGATCC
Source organism: Methylophagaceae bacterium (assembly GCA_041600795.1). GTDB lineage: Bacteria > Pseudomonadota > Gammaproteobacteria > Nitrosococcales > Methylophagaceae. The sequence continues at coordinate 11,304 of JBFIJJ010000077.1, forward strand.
ATCAACGTCCGCATCCGTCATAATAATGATGTGATGATAACGTAATTTCTCAGGGTCATATTCATCGCGACCGATACCGCAGCCCAATGCTGTAATTAGGGTACCGACTTCCGCCGAGCTAATCATTTTATCGAAGCGTGCGCGTTCAACATTTAGGATTTTACCTTTTAATGGCAAAATAGCTTGAGTGCGACGATCTCGACCTTGTTTTGCACTACCACCCGCAGAGTCACCCTCCACTAAGAATAGTTCAGAAAGGGCAGGGTCTCGTTCCTGACAGTCAGCCAATTTACCTGGCAAGCCAGCAATATCTAACGCGCCTTTTCGGCGTGTTAACTCTCTGGCTTTACGAGCAGCATCACGTGCTCTCGCAGCTTCAACCATTTTGTTAGCAATCAATTTACTATCTGTTGGATTCTCAACTAAATAATCATGAAAATGCTCATTTACAAGAGATTCAACAATTGTTCTTACTTCGGAAGAGACTAATTTATCTTTAGTTTGTGATGAGAATTTTGGATCTGGTACCTTC
>JBFIJJ010000078.1:0-11730 GCA_041600795.1 Methylophagaceae bacterium
ATCGTAGTTTTGTTTTGGTTCGTATTTCCACTTGATTGCGCCGTCGTTGTTTAAATCCAACGCGAATACAATGTTAGGGAACGCAGTGTGAACATACATAGTGCCGTCGATAACTAACGAGTTACCTTCGTGACCACGTAAAACACCTGTTGAGAAAGACCATGCCATGTTGACATCAGCAACGTTGTCTTTGTTGATTTGAGCTAATTTGCTGTAGCGTTGGTTATTATAGTTACCAGCAGCAGATACCCAGTTATTTTCATTTTCTTGCATTATCGCAAGTTCATCAGCAACGGCTACGCCAGTGACTGCTAATGACATCATTGCGATTGAAAGAGTTTTCAGCTTCATGAACTTTTCCTCTGTTATTTATGATTATATTTGCACAATGTAAGCTTACGCATTCATCGTGAAAGTAGACTCTATTCCGAATTTACCTGATAATCACTAGGAAGCATTCCTTCTGATAATATGTAATTTTCCTATACCCGCCTTAATAGATTATAAGATACTGTTTTTGTTTATATAATTAAATTTTAATGCTTAGTTTTAGCTACTAATCACTTCATATTTCATAGCTAATCGCACTAGATCTACAGCAGAATGAATATCCAATTTCTGTTTGAGCGTGGTCTGATAATTCGAAGCCGTTTTTTGACCTATACCTAATCTTGAAGCTATATCTTCAATCACAAGCCCTTCTGCTAAAAGACGAAAAACCTCAAACTCCCTGGCTGTTAATCGATTAATCGGATGGTCATTACCATGCATATTGTGCAGCGCTATCTTATGTGCCATTTCTGCATTGAGATAACTAGAGCCCGACTTAACTTGTTTCACAGCTTTAATTAACTCTTGCGCTTCGCCTGATTTCGTTACATAACCTACTGCGCCAGATGTCATTGCCTGTATAGCAAAAATAATGTTTTCATGCATAGAAAACATAATGACTTTTGCTTTAGGATCACGAGCCATAATTCGTCGTAATGATTCTAATCCTCCAATACCTGGCATCGACATATCCATAATCATCACGTCAGGTTTTAGCTCTGAATACAATTGGTATGCCTGTTCACCACTATCAGCTTCGCCGATTACGGTAATGCCGTGTTCTCTTTCTAACAGGCGCGCCATACCGGTACGCACAACGGCATGATCATCGCTTATCATGACTCGAATATCACTCATCTTCACTCTCGCTTTTACTTGGTATTACAATTTTGATGTTCATACCTTGGTTAGGCCCAGAGTCTATAGAAATGGTGCCTGAGCAATTATTAACACGTTCTCTCATCCCATTCAATCCAAACCCTTGAGTATTTTTTGTAAGATCACATCCAAGTCCATCATCTTTTATCGTTATGGTGATCTGACTATCCGAAGATAGCAGATAAATAGTGATGTTGAGATTTTTTGATCCCGCATGCCGGCTGATATTGGTTAATCCTTCTTGCACTATGCGATAAATATTAAGCTGTTCTGCCTGATTCAATGTAGAAAAATCAGCTTCACATTTAAAATCTATCTCCGCTTTGGGATGATGATGTCCCCAATCGGCTACCATTTCCGTTATTGAAGCCTGTAATCCAAATATGTCTAATTCTGGTGGACGCAATCGTCGTAAGATAGAGCGTACAATATCTCTCATGTTTCGGCTGATCTCATCAATCGCTTCTGCACTATGCTTTGTATCTTCTATACTTGTAGCCGTTTTTATTACTTCTGCTTCGAAACTAATTGCTGTTAGATGTTGACCTAGTTCATCGTGCAACTCAGCCGATAACATCCTACGCTCGTCCTCCTGAAGATGTAAAATTCGATCATTTAAATCATGTACTTGCTGGCTGGAATTCTTTAATTCATTTCGAATGCCTTGTAGCCGTTTTGGCAAACCACCTAAATAACCAAAATTTGATTTTAGGGAAGTACTTAAAACGGTTGATATGTTCTCTTGGTTTACTAAGCGCAGAAAATCGACCAATGGCTTGATCACATACGAGATTACTATTGTGATAATCAAATAGCTAATAACCAATAAAACCAACATTGGAATCAGACTTGTCAATGCCTTGCTCCAAAGGTTGTGCAGCTTCATTCTTCTATCGACGCTAATTGTGATCTTGCCTTGACGTTTCTGATCTATATCTATGGAACGAGTAACACTATCTATCTGATCAAATAAACCAAATATCAGCAAATATTCTATGCGTTCAGGTAGCCATAATTGTCGACGTGATTGCTTACTGTAATTACTTGAAATTAATTTACCGTTGGAATCAAACAGTTCAACATCAATATATTTGATTTCATCGAACTCTTTGGGATTAAATAAATCCAGCTGGAGCTCTGAGCTAATGGCTGCATTAGAGGAATGTGAACGAATATATTTTAGTTTTGTATCAATCAGCTGATTGGTTAGTTGAAAACTTGTTGCTACCTCGTCCTGAATATAGCTCGCAGTTGAGAACAGTACTTTTAGAGAAATACCGCAAAAGATAGCTAACATCAGTATTAAAACAGAGAGATTTAACCGCATTATCAGACCTACTCATTGCTTAGGAAGTAAGCAGATGACTATAAAGACTTAGTCATCTGCTTTTAGCATGGTCTAAAGGTAATGGATTATATTATTTACTTCAACAATTAGCGTGTTAGAACATTCACTTTATTGAACGGCTACGCTCAATTATGCCCATCATCTTATAAGTGAGCATGGCTGCCGCGAAGTCATACGCATGGAAACCTTTGATAGGCGCAAATTCCATGATGTCAAAACCGATAATCTCACGTTGTTTAGCAATCGATTCGAACAAACTCAAGGTTTGATACCAACCTAATCCACCCGGAACAGGTGTACCTGTTGATGGAAAAACAGATGGATCCAGCCCATCAATATCTAAGGTGAAAAATACTTTTTCTGGGAAATCCTCAGGCAAGTTAAGTTCATTGATATTGTTCGGAACTAATTGATCCGCATCTTGGAAATGTACGCCAAACTGCTCGCGGTAGCCCATTTCTTCTTCACAATAGGCACGAATACCTAATTGATACAGTGGAATACCCATATCAACAGCACGTTTCATTACTGAAGCATGACTTAAGGGATCGCCTTCATAGGCATCACGTAAATCGGCATGAGCATCAATTTGTACAATACCAAAGTCGTCAATACCTGCGGCTTTAAGGCCTTTTAATACACCATACGTGACGGTATGTTCACCACCCAACACGACCGGCATGCCGCCTTGCTCTACAATTTCTTGGGTCGCATTGGCAATGTTTTCGATGACTTGTTCTGGTTCAACGCTACAATCTACTGTTTCACAAGTAAAAATGCCTTGTTCGCACGGTTTACTTTTGCCATCCCACTGTTCTAGTTGCCATGAGGCCTTTAAGATTGCCTTAGGACCTAAAGCTGTACCACTACCATACGATACTGACTTTTCATACGGGACGGGTAATACATGAAACATTGCTTGTTCAGGATCAGCTTGTTCTATTTCTGAACCTAAAAATATCGGATAAGGTTTTGTGACTTGTTCGCTCATTTACGACAACCTATTTTTAAAATCTTCATAGCCAAATGTCTTAACAACTCGTAATTGATCCGTAGTTGAGTTCCATAATGCTAATGCAGGTAGTTTAGTACCATTAAACGTTGTGGTTTTAACCATGGTGTAATGGCTCATATCTTCAAATATGATTCGTTGACCAATTTCTAAAGGCTGCTCAAAACTATAATCACCGATGACATCGCCTGCTAAACAAGTTAGACCGCCTAAACGGTAAGTATATGCAAACTGATCAGCCTCGCCTGCGCCAGTGATATCAGGTCGATATGGCATTTCCAATGTATCCGGCATATGACAGGTCGCCGATGTATCGAGGATCGCTTGGTTGAGCTGATTGAAGGTAATATCCAACACTTCGCAGCTTAATATACCTGTGCCAATCGCTACAGCTTCTCCCGGTTCAAGATAAACTTGTACTTGGTGACGAGCCATAAAATCTCGAACTAATTCGACCAGGCCATTAATGTTGTAACCATCGGCGGTAATATGATGACCACCACCAAAGTTTACCCATTTCATCTGTGGCAATAAATGGCCAAATTTAGCTTCAACAGCTGCAACTGTTCTCGCAAGCGGTTCAAACCCCTGTTCACATAAGGTATGGAAATGTAGACCTGTAATACCATCTAAAACAGTTTCATCCAATTCAGATAAGGTAATGCCTAAACGTGAACCGGGCGCACAGGGATCATAAATCGGCACCGCACCTTCTGAATGTTCAGGATTAATACGTAAACCAAAATGCAGTTCTGGACGTTTCGCTTGAGCAGCTAAACAGATGTCTCGAAAACGTAGCCACTGACCACATGAATTGAACACAATATGATGGGCAAATTCGAGTAGTTCAATCACATCAGCTTCACAGTAGGCAGCTGCAAACACATGCACCTCACCACCGTATTGCTCATGACCTAACTTGGCTTCATGCAAACCACTGGCGCAGGTGCCACTTAAGTAGTTGGCGGTTAACGGACCAAGAGACCACATTGAAAATGCTTTTAAGGCCGCTAATACTTTTGCGCCACTGACATCAGCGACGTTTTTTAAGATAGATAAATTGCGTTCAACTGCAACTTCATCTACGACAAAACAGGGTGATGGCAGCCGCTTTAAATCCAATTTAGAAAAATCGGTAAATTGCATTATTTGTCCAAATCGAAGCTATCTAGTTCAATTACATGCCATGGCAAGCCATATTTATTCATGTCTTCCATAAATGGATCTGGATCAAATTGTTCGATATTCCAAACACCTGCACGTTTCCATTTTTGCTCAAGCATCATTTTGGCACCAATCATTGCTGGCACACCGGTTGTGTACGAAATCGCTTGCGATTGCACTTCTTTATAACAGTCTTGATGATCTTTAATGTTGTAGATGTAAACGATTTTTTCTTTACCGTCTTTAATACCTTTAACGACACAGCCAATACAGGTTTTACCTTTAGTGCGAGGACCTAGTGAAGACGGATCAGGTAATAATTGAGCAAGCAATTGAATTGGTACGATTTCTTGGCCGTTATAGTTAATCGGTTCGATGCCTAACATACCAACATTGCCTAACACTTCTAAATGTTTAAGGTAATTATCACCAAAGCTCATCCAGAATTGAGCACGTTTTAAACTTGGGAAGTTTTTAGTCAACGATTCCAATTCTTCATGATACATACGATAAATATTGTAAGTACCTACTTGTTCAGGACATTCAAATGAGGCTTTTTTTGACATCGCAGGCGTAGTCACAAACTCGCCATTTTCCCAGTGACGACACTCTGCTGTGACTTCACGAATGTTGATTTCAGGATTGAAATTAGTTGCAAATGGATAACCATGATCGCCACCATTAACATCAATGATGTCGAGCTCATGAATTTCATCAAAATAATGTTTTGCCACATAGGTAGTGAATACATTAGTAGCACCAGGATCAAAACCACTACCTAATAACGCGGTCAGACCAGCTTGTTTAAATTTATCGTGATAAGCCCACTGCCAAGAATATTCAAACTTAGCAGTATCTAATGGTTCATAGTTGGCGGTATCCATGTAATCGACACCGGCCTCTAAACATGCATCCATAATAGTCAGATCTTGATATGGAAGCGCCACATTAATAACTAAATCAGGCTGTTCTGCTTTCAGAAATGCTGCTAATTCTGGCACGTTATCCGCATCAATTTTTGCAGTTTTAATCGGTCTATCAAGTTGTGCTGCAATGGCATCACATTTTGCTAAAGTGCGACTTGCCAAGACAATTTCAGTAAACACGTCTGGCAATTGTGCACATTTATGTGTCACAACACCGCCAACTCCACCAGCACCAATAATAACGACTTTAGACATTGCTAATTTCCTATAAAACTACGTTCAACGTTCAAAAAAGGTATAGCCTTGCATGCTTTCACGGAAAGCTTGCAATACTTGTTGGCGCATCGCCACTGAGATTTTGCCATCACGCACTGCTTGTTCCGCAATACGTCTAAATTGTTCTTGCATAATTTTGGGATCGTATTCGACATAACTCAAGACATCAGCAATGCTATCGCCATGAAATTCACGAATAAAATCAAAACTGCCATCTTCATTAATATGCACACTAACGACATTGGTATCACCAAATAGATTGTGTAAATCACCTAATGTTTCTTGATAGGCACCAACAAGGAATACGCCCAAATAATATTCTTCATTTTGTTTCAATGTGTGTAATGGTAAGGTTTTACGAATACCATCTATATGTGCAAAAGAATCGATTTTGCCATCACAATCACAGGTCATATCTGCCAACACAGCATTGCGTGTTGGTTCTTCATTTAAACGATGAATTGGCATGATCGGGAAGATTTGATCAATCGCCCAAATATCAGGCAAAGATTGAAATAAACTAAAGTTACCGTAGTAAATATCTGATAGTAACTCCGGTAAGGTTTCTAATTCTGTTGAAACACGTTTGGCCTGTGGCAGCAATTCTGTAATTTTTTCCAAAATAGCTAAGGACATATTTTCAGCCATCGCACGATCACGCAAACTGGCTTGACCACGATGAAACAACTCGCGGATTTCATCGCGATAATATAAGGCGTCGTTGTAACATTCTTGTAAGTTAGCTAACTCGACGTTATGCAACACTTCAAATAAATTCAAAAGTTGATCATGGCTATCTTCTGCCAATTCAGTCGGAACGGCACTAGGCTTATGATCACGTACATCTAAAATATTAAATAGCAGCATAGATGAATAGGCGACTAACGCTCGGCCAGATTCAGTCACAATGACAGGATGCTTGATATCCAATGGATCTAAACATTCCTGCAAGGTTTCGATGATATTGTAACAATACTCATCTAGGCCATAGTTCATACTATGAGTACTGTTAGAACGTGTACCTTCATAGTCCACCGCTAAACCACCACCCAAATCGATATAGCCCATTGGGGCCCCTTCTTCGATTAAGCCAGTATAAAAACGGCAGGCTTCTAATACACCGGTACGAATGTTACGAATATTGGGTATCTGAGACCCTAAATGGCTATGAAGTAACTGCAAGCAATGCAACATATCTGCTTGTTTTAACTGCTCAACAACATCTAGTAAGGCATTGGTTGATAAACCAAAAATTGAACGATCACCGCTATCTTCATTCCAGTGACCTTCTACCATTGACGATAAGCGAATACGAACACCGATCAGAGGTTCGATACCAAGAACTTTACTACGTTCAATGATAATAGCTAATTCTGTTGTTGTTTCTAGTACAAAGAAACACGGGATCCCCATCTGGCGAGCATACAATCCAAGATCAATAAATTCAGCGTCTTTATAACCATTGCAAATGATTAGACTTTCATGATCTTTAAGCTGAGACAAAGCAATAATTAACTCAGCTTTACTACCTGCTTCTAAACCATGGTGATATTGACGTCCAAAATCCGCTATTTCTTCAATAACATGACATTGTTGGTTTACTTTTATTGGAAAGACACCACGATAATGATTTTGATATTCAGCTTGCTCGATAGCACTTGCAAAGGCGTCGTTTAATTGTTTAATACGTTGATCAAGTAAATTATCGATACGAAGCACAGCGGGCATTTCTAAGCCACGCTCTTTCATACCTTCAACGATATCAATTAATGGGACAGAAACGGTCTTATCACCAAATTGTACCGTTGCAACAGCATTACCATCGTTAGAAACATCGAAATAGTCCACACCCCAATCTCGCACACCATATAGTTGCGAACTCTGTTGGGCATCCCAGTTTGATTTTGTTTGCCCTGAGGCATTATTTGAGCTGACGCTATCTTGCATTTTGCAAATATCCTCGAGGGGATGATTCAAATGGCGGAATTCTCACCATTTCCGCCCTAAAAAGCAAAGTTTTTATCAGTTTTTTTATATTAAAACTGTTAAAGCCGTATTACATGATCGGCAAATCTTCTGGTACGGCTGTATCAGTGGCAGGATCTAAATCAGAATGAAAGGCTTCAACACTATCCGCCACTTCATCTGGTCGATTAAATCGCGCAATGTGGAATAAGGCTTCGCCCTCATTGACCAAGGGTAAGTTGGTTCTGCCTATCACCACCCCTGAGCTTGAAGCAATAACTTCAACTTCACTATTTTCATCACCATAAGGAGCAGCAACAATACCAAGTAAATCACCCTTGTTAACGTGATTTCCCATTGGCACTAACATTCTAAAGATACCGCTTTGTGGTGCCCTTACCCATGCACTTGAGCGCGCGACAAAAGGAACAGTCTCTTTCCTTGTTTTAGAACGAATGGTTAACATGCCAAGCGTTCGCATCACATTTAATACGCCAGAAACGCCCGCCCGGATTGCCAACTCATTAAACCGTAAAGCTTCACCGGCTTCATACACAATCACTGGAACATTATAGTCAGAACAAGCATGCCGTAATGATCCTGCAATTAAATTTGAATTGACGACAACAGGCGCATTAAATGATTTTGCCATCATTTCGACATCTGAATTTGACAAATCGGCACGTATTTGTGGCAAGTTATCTCGATGAATAGCAGCAGTATGCAGATCGATACCATGTGTACATTTAGAAGCGACCTCAGTCATAAATGCATGTGCTAATCGCCCAGCTAACGTACCTTCACTAGACCCCGGAAAACAGCGATTTAAATCTCGACGATCAGGCAAATAACGTGATTGATTGATAAACCCATACACATTAACAACAGGCACGGTAATCAACGTACCGCGTAAGCCTTTTATAGCTTTAAGCTTAACTAGGCGGCGAATAATTTCTACACCATTGATTTCATCGCCATGCACTGCAGCAGAGATAAATAAGATTGGTCCTTTTCGACGACCACGGATAACTTGTACTGGCATGCTTAACGATGTGTGCATATACAAATCAGGCAATGCCACATCAACTATTTTGTTGTGACCTAAACCAATGTCTTGTCCAGCAATAGTTAAGATGTCAGCCATAAAACACTATCCACGCCCACGTGTTTTTGTTTTACCCATTTTTGCATTTTTTTCAATGAAATCAATGACAAGACCTGCAACATCTTTACCAGTCGCACTTTCAATGCCATGTAAACCAGGTGAAGAATTAACTTCCATCACCACTGGACCGTGATTTGAACGTAATAAATCGACACCACAGACATTCAAGCCCATTGTTCTCGCTGCGCGCACTGCAGTTGAACGCTCTTCTGGCGTAATTCGAATAAGATTGGCACTACCACCTCGATGAAGGTTGGATCTAAATTCACCTTCTTTACCTTGACGTTTCATGGCAGCTACAACTTTGTCACCAATCACCAGACAACGAATATCAGCACCACCCGCTTCTTGGATAAATTCTTGTACCAAAATATTGGCTTTCATACCCATAAAGGCTTCGATAACACTTTCGGCAGCACCTTTAGTTTCAGCCAATACCACCCCAATACCCTGAGTACCTTCTAATAATTTAATCACTAATGGTGCACCGCCGACCATTTTGATTAAGTCATCAACATCATCAGGACGATGTGCAAATCCGGTAACGGGTAAACCCAGACCTTTACGCGACAATAATTGCAGTGCTCGTAACTTATCGCGCGAACGACTGATAGCTACAGATTCATTAACGGGGTAAACATGCATCATTTCAAACTGACGTAATACCGCTGTACCATAAAATGTAACCGAGGCACCAATGCGAGGAATAACAGCATCAAATCCCGTTAAGTTTTGTCCTTTGTAATGAACCTCAGGCTTCATTGATGTGATATTCATATAACAACGCAATACATCAATGACTTGTACTTCATGACCACGTAGCTCGGCCGCTTCGACCAGTCTGCGTGTTGAATATAAATTAGGGTTGCGAGATAAAATCGCTATTTTCATTCGAAATTTCCTTCAAGACTATCTTGCAGAGAATCTTGTATGTGCTCAATTAAGGTTTGGCCTGCCAGATAAGACAGCGCGGGATTAACCACTATATTACCAGCACTCATTGCAGTGCGTCCTAATAACATTCTAAACAGCATGCTATCTCGATTAGTTAGGGTTGCCTCTATCGTCCAGGTTTTTTGTCCTAGAGTCACAGTAGTTTCAATCACATATCGCTGTTCTGTATGGCCTCCAGAATCAGTCACAGCTCTCTGGTCAAGCACTTTAGCTTTGCACCAAATCTCTGTCTCGGTGTTGTTTTGAAGCGGGTGCATACCAAACTTTACCCATAGTTCGCCCTTGTTATCAAAAGGTTCAACTGAAAAGGCATGAAGTGCTGATGTACGTGCACCCGTATCAATCTTGGCTTTAATCGAAGACACACCTAGATCAGGCAATGCCAACCATTCCCGCCAACCCACTACAATTTGTTCATTATTCTCCGACACATTCTTTTCCAATATAGGGTTTTACTAATCTAGAATCTTTTTATTCCAGTCGGTGACCGTTTCTTCAATGTTATTCACACTATGATCAACCGAATTAATCATATCTGACAATGACTGCTTAATGCCTGGGCCATATTGGTCTGCCAGAATATTACCGGTCATAACAACTAGTGTGGCAACAATAATAACGTATAGATGTGTAAAGATAACTCTGGCCATGGTTATGCCTCCAAACTGAAAAAGAGTAGATTACAAAGAGTGTTTTGATTAAACACTCAAACAGAATCAGGATGATTGATAGAGTAATTTATTCATTGTAGTAATGTTGCTAACGCTAATTTCCTTAGGGCAAACACGCTCACATTCACGGTAATTACTACAACCACCAAAGCCTTGTTCATCCATTGCTAATAACATTTTTCTGGCACGTTGTTGATCCATTTGTCCTTGTGGCAGTGAGGCAAGGTGACTCACTTTGGCTGCAACAAATAAGCTTGCAGATGCATTTGGGCATACCGCAACACAGGCACCACAGCCTATGCACGTAGCCGAATCAAAAGCATCATCTGCAATATGCTTTTCAACCGGCATGGTATTGGCTTCAGGCGCTGAGCCAGTACGAATTTCAATATAACCACCGGCTTGTATGATCTTGTCAAACGCACTGCGATCCACGATTAAATCTTTAATGATTGGAAATGCAGTCGCACGCCACGGTTCAATCCACAGTTCATTTTCTCCAGCATAATCACGCATATACTGTTGGCAAGTTGTGGTCGCACGATGTTTGCCATGAGGCGTGCCATTGATCACTAGATTGCATGAACCACAGATGCCTTCACGACAATCAAAATCAAATGCTATCGCGTCTTGTCCATTCTGAATAAGTTGTTCATTGAGTGCATCTAACATTTCTAAGAAGGATGTATCTTCACTCACATCAATCTGATGTTGCTCAAAGTTACCTTGGCTGTTGGCATCTTTTTGTCGCCATATGTGAAGCATGAAAATCATTTGTAATTTCTCGTTGTTGGTCTGACAAATTCGAAGTGTAATTCTTCTTTATACAACACCGGTATACTGACATTACCACTATATTGCCATGCTGAAACAAAGGCATATTCATCATCATGACGCTGTGCTTCACCATCATCTGTAATATGCTCAACGCGAGCATGACAGCCGCAGGATTCTTCGCGTGTTAACGCATCTATACACATTAATTCGGCTAGCTCAAAAAAGTCAGCAATGCGCCCTGCCCGTTCTAATGTTTGGTTAAG
>JBFIJJ010000079.1:0-11728 GCA_041600795.1 Methylophagaceae bacterium
AATGCAATTACCAGTCCTGCTCCTTATAATGATGGCTTAGTCAATGATTTTAGTAGTGACTACTCTGCATCACCCTATGCTGATGATGAAATGACCCCAAAACCAACTTGGGGTGATGCTAAACCTGATCAGAACAAATAACTGTGATCCCTAAACCTAAGCTAATCACAATCTAAAAGCGGTTAAGAATGCTGTTTTATCCATGTGACGAATTTTGCTTGAGTCATGATGCCCATATGTTTGGTTACTTCGTTTTTATCATTAACTAAAAACATGAGCGGTAATTCGCCTCGCCAGCTTTTATCAACATCAAAATACAATTTTTCGCTTATGGGATCAGAAAATACCCAACGTTCAGCATCCATCAGATTATTGGTCTGATGTAGCATCTGGATACTATCTGAAGATAAAAAAGGATCGGTAGCAACTGTAATTAATTTGATATTGCCAGATTGAGCCATTACCTCTGCAAGAAAGGTGAATTCTTTCATGCAATAGGCACAATCCTGAGACCAAAAAACAATCAAATGGGGTTTATCTTGATAGGTTTGTTGTATCTGTCCAAACGATCCTTTAACAAAGGCATTTGTCGGTTGCGGTTCACTACAACTGATTAAACTAAACACAACTAATATTAGTATAGATAGTCGTTTCATCACTTACTCATGCAATGGCAAAATTAGTGTCTGTAAATCAGATTGGCCGTCACTGGTCATTTCAGTCCATAGCACGAGAAAACCACTCGCCATTGCAATAATTCTAGGATGACTTGCACTGAGTTCAGGTTTTGATATTGCCTGTTGCACAGACCATGTTTGACCATGATCAGCTGATAATGCATAAACAATTTGTAGACCATGTTCACTGAATTGATCCCAAACGGCTACTAATTGTCCATCATTTGACATAGCGATATCACTATGAACAGCCGTACTATCACCAAGTTGTACAGGTGTTGACCAGCTTTGGCCTTTGTCATCAGAGTTTAAATAATACAATCCGGTCTTGTCTGTTTGGCCTGTTGACACCGTTGCATGGAAGCGTTGCGTCACGTGATCGATTGTTAAACCACCACCAATATGTGGGCAACCTTCAAAGTCCCAATTAAATTGACCAACTGATGCTAGTCGTTGCCAGTTAAGCTGAGGATCAACACGACCAATCGCCATATCAGAAGGTTGTTTGTCTCGATACAACACATAAAACATACCATCATCGTCAAAGATGCTTGTATTCCAGCAGCAAGCACAAGTAAGGTCATCCAAGGTAAGGTTTGGACTCCAACTTACGCCACCATCACGTGTTTGGCTAAAGCGTAACCCTTGTGAACCTTTGACTTTTTGATCACGACTATCAAGCCAAACTAGGTTGATGCTTTCAGTATTCGCAGCTAATGCAAAAAAGCCATGTGCACCTTGCCAATCTGCAGGCATAGTTGCAGCTTGCCAAGTTTGACCGCGATCATCAGATCGCATTGCCATCATTGGGCCAGCATTAAAAGGAACACCCTCAACGTGTGTCATCCATACGGTAACAAAATTATCACCTTGTACCGCTAGACGAGCATCATTGCCTCGTTTAAATTTTGCAGGAATAGACGTATTAGCAGTGACATTAACAGGGTTTGACCATGTTTCACCTTGATCAACAGAGGATTGATACCAAATTTTTTGCTGACCATTGTTTTCTTTGCCTAGCAATACATGAACTACGCCATCGACATACTTAACATCTAAGCTAGTCACGCCCGATTGCTTAGCGTGCTGGCTATGCATCGGTTGTGTTTGCTGTTCAGGTACGGTCAGCTCTTGATTTGTAATAAAGACTGTCACAACGATACTAATCAATGCTGCAACTATAAATTTTGTTTTTGTCATTTAGTGACCCTAATAAAAACAGCTAACCATTCAACCAAATTATAATTTGTATTCAAATCCAATATATCCTTGTCTTGGTGAACCTGGTGTATACCGTTCAGTACCATAGCTAATAGACGCACTTTCAGCATAAATACGATTGGTAATATTGGTTAGTCTTGCAAACATATTAAATTGCTTAGTGAACTCATATCGTAATTTAAGATTAGCAATGTCATGACCGGCATAGCGCGTGGTATTTGCATCATCCAACCAGAACGAACCTACGTGCTCCCATTCAAGCATCGTTGTTAAGCCAGCAAACTTCTTGGGTGAGTAGATTAAGCGGACATTTGCAACATTATTAGGTGCTTGTGCTTGTTCATTGTCACCATAAACAGCATCATGTTCAAACTCATGTTTGGAATAGCTATAGGCAATTTTTGATGTAAGCTCATCACTTAATTTTGAACTTAATGATAGCTCAATACCTTTATGAACCGTCTTATCGCCGTTGACATAATAACGCTCACCCAAACCGTTTTCTCGTTGAACAATAGTGTCATCAATCGTCAGTAGATAAAGTGAGCTGGCAAATTCATAAGCCTCCGTTACAAACTTATAGCCAACTTCATAAGTATCGGTGACCTCTTCATCTATTGAAAAACTAATATTGTTGGTTTTCAAACTATAAAGCGTCGATGCTTGCGGAATTCGGAAGCCATTGGCATAACGAGCATAAACCATCTTGTTAGCATTAAATTGATATGTCAGATCGAGTTTAGGACTGAGATGACTATAACGGGGATCATTATCTGAACTTACCCGCAAATAGCTAGAGGCTGCATATTGGCCATCAGCAACATTATTGGTATATTCAAAACTATTGGTGTCAAAGCGCACACCAGCACCCAGCTTCAACTTATCTGTCAGTTGATATTCAAGTCGTGAATACGGTGCAATAGCAAGGTAATTGACATCATAATCATAGATTTTACCGACAGCAACAGGCGAACCAAAGCCTGACGGTACAAAATCAAATAATTGCGTATATTCACGACTTGCTTGGGTATACTCCAAATCTAAACCAGTAATGTTTCGCACAGCACCAAAATCCATATTGGCTTTAAATAAAAAACCGACCGTATCTTCCTGACTATCATTTTGTGGCAGATTATTTTCCCATGTTGCTACATAACGATTACGAGTGCTACGAACATAGGCGATAGAATTTAATGAAATATCATCAGAAAGTGCATGCTCCCATTCAACATTAATCCGGGCAAAATCAAATTTACGTTCGATAGCAAGCCCACTGTCTAACGCTGTTTGAACATTACCAACCGATGTGGTTTGATGTTTAAATGCATCATATCCGACTAGGTCGCCAGCCATTTCTGCCACAGTTTTATTGGCACTAAAGCCTAGTTTAATGGTGTTACTGTCATTGATATCATTAATATATTTAACTGCCACTTCCTGACGATCATATTCAGTATGATCACGCCAACCATCAGCTTGTGCATGTGATGCCTGAGCAGTAATGGTAGATCTATCATCAATATCAATACCACCAGCAGCGTTGATACGCTTAAAGCCATCACTACCCGTTTCAGCAGTCATTTTTAAACCAAGTTGATCGCGTTCCGGTGCTGATATCACATTAATCGTCGCAGCAACCGCATCTGATCCATACAATGCTGTGCCAGCACCTTTTAAAACCTCAACTGATCCAGCTGAACTAAAATTGGTATAGGCAAGACCATTGTGATTAAAAAAACCTGAGGATTGAACAGGAATACTGTCTTGCAGATAAAGATAATAAGGACCAGTATTGGTTGGCAGTCTGATACTGGCCATATGACCAATAGATGATCCAGTTTGGGTAATGCGGACCCCCGCAATTGAGTTGAGTAATTCTTTCTGAGTTACAGCATTATCTAGCTCTAGTTCAGCCTGTTTTTTATAGCCAATGCTTACCGGTTGTTCAATGACTGATTGTTGATTACGTTCACCGGTGACCGTGATCCCTTCCAAGCTAACAGTGTCAGTTGCATAACTATTTGTCATCACTGTCAGTAAACTTGTCCCGATCAATCGAGCAACAACCTTCAACCTCATCTCATCCCCTACTAAGGCAAATAGTCACAGAAGGGATGTCACTATACCTTAACAAAATGAGAAAGGAAGCTGAATCAAAAACGCTAACCAACAGATTGAATTTATTGTGTTATTTCACCCATTTATGGGTTATTTAGACTAGATAATATATGTTATGTGTGGCAAATCACACAGTTTCACAAGCTGACAATTTTCTATCTATCTTGGTTTGCGCAAATTTAAAGCTTGTTTATGATCACATTACAAATGTGATCTAAACAACAAGAGGTAACGTAACTATTTTAAGTAAACGTTCAATACGATGCTTTAGTCCTGAGATAACGCTTCAAAATTTGAACAGCTACCCATGGTTAACACTATAAAGAATGTGAACCCTGGGTAGCTAAGGCCATTACCGTTACCCGTTTATTTACTATTTAACTCAATCCGTTACAGCTTGCCGCATGGTTACAAATTCTTCAGCAGCAGTTGGATGAATACCAATCGTTGCATCGAAATCTGCTTTCGTTGCCCCCGCCTTAATAGCAATGGCAATACCTTGCATTATTTCACCTGCGTCAGCACCGACCATGTGCGCCCCAAGTATTTTGTCGGTATCGCCATCAACAAGTAACTTCATTAATGTTCGCTCATTAGAACCACTAATTGTGTGTTTCATCGCACGAAAGCTAGAGCGATATTTCACAACATTAGGATACTCAGTTCGTGCCTGCTCTTCCGTCATACCAACGGTACTGATATTGGGCTGACAAAACACTGCGGTAGCAATATTACTGTAATCAACTTTGCATGGCTGGTTGTCATAAAGCGAACGCGCTAATGCCATGCCTTCTTCAAGTGCGACAGGTGTTAACTCCATTCCACCAGTGGCATCACCCACAGCGTAAATGCTAGGTTCACTGGTTTGGAAATTTTCATTTACCTTAATATAGCCATTGTCTGACACAGCAATGTTGACATTTTCAAGGCCAAGATTAGTCAATTGCGGTTTACGCCCAGTGGCATACAATACTGCATCAGTAATGATTGATGAGCCATCACTCAAGTTTACTTTAAGAGATTGATCGGCTTGTTTTTCAATCGAACTGACATCCATGTTAAAACGTAAATCAACACCTTTTTTAATGATTTCTTGAGCTGCAAAATCACGTACTTCATTATCAAAACCACGTAAAAATAAGTCACCTCGATAGAGTTGTGTGACTTGTGCTCCAAGTCCATTAAAAATGCCGGCAAACTCCACTGCAATATAACCACCGCCAACGACAACAAGGCGCTTGGGAAATTCCGCAAGGTCAAACACTTCGTTTGAACTTATAACGTGTTCACGACCTTCAAACTCGGGAATAAACGGCCAGCCACCTACCGCTAACAAAATACGTTCTGCAGTATATTTTTTGCCTGCAACATCAACTGTGTGTTGATCTACAATTTTGCCACGACCCTTTATTACTTCTACATTGGCATTGTCTAAAATGCCATCATAAATACCATTTAATCGGCTGATTTCTTGGCTTTTGTTATCACGTAACGTGGCCCAGTCAAAGTTTATATCACCTGTAGTCCAGCCAAAGCCTTTGCTTTCGTTGAAATGTTTCGAATATTCAGATGCATAGACATAAAGCTTTTTAGGAACACAGCCTACATTGACACACGTGCCTCCCATATAGCGGTCTTCACATACTGCAACCTTGGCACCAAAAGACGATGCCATACGACTGGCACGGACGCCACCTGATCCTGCACCAATTACAAAAAGATCATAATCATAATTCATCATTTTTACCTTTTGGCTGTCTCTATAAATGGCACCAGATCCGATTATCCGGTGCCATGATTTAACTGTTTATGTCACTACTGATTTAAGTAATTAAGCATGGTGTCGACATCACTCACTTCGAATGGGTCGTCAGGGCAGTTATCCATTAAGCCTGGTTCAACAAACATTTGTTTGATTTCACCATCAACTACGTGCATTGAATAACGCCATGAGCGTTCACCAAACCCTAGGTTTTCTTTTTTGACTAACATCCCCATCATGCGAGTAAAGTCAGCATTACCATCTGGTAACATTTTTACATTTTTAAGTTCTAAACGATTTGACCATTGGAACATAGTGAACGCATCGTTAACACTTAAGCAGTACACTTCATCAATACCTTTTGCTTTAAGTTGATCATACTTGGCTTCATAACCAGGAAGATGAGTGCTGGAACAGGTGGGTGTAAATGCGCCTGGTAATGCAACGATAATGATATTTTTACCTTTGAAAATATCGCTTGAAGTGACATCTTGCCAGCGGAAAGGATTGTCGCCACCAATGCTTGCATCACGGACACGTGTTTTAAATGTAATTTCTGGTACTGTCGTTTTCATCTTTGTTTCCTTGTTGAGTTAGAGTAATCATCTGAGCAACTCGTTACGACTTGCTCGATTGAGATGTATTATCCAAGCTAAACAATAAACAGTAAAACAACTTATTCCGTTTATAATGATTTATAAAAACGATTGTTATTTAATAGCCATACCATTATTGATGTAAAAGCTAAACAAAGCAGAGATTAAAGATCAGGCTATAAAATATGTATTCTGAATGAATTGATAGCGAAGCAAGTGGATGACACTGAATTTGATTTAGACGGCTATTAGGCTAATCCAATCAATTCCAAATTTTTAATAGATCGCGGGTCGCACGTTGATAATCGTCTGCATGAGTGATTGCTGAAATCATCGCAACCGACCCCACACCCGTTTGTTTAAGTTGCTCTGCTCGTTCTTGATTGATACCGCCTATCGCCACTAAGGGATAACTATCCCCTAATAACCGCGTCCATTGTTTGACACGTTCGATACCTTGTGGTGTCCATGGCATTTGTTTACTACTTGTCTCAAATACCGGTCCCAAGGCAATGTAACTCGGATTAATTGCTAATGCCCGCGCCAACTCCCAATATGAATGGGTTGATACACCCAAACGTAAACCGGCTTGCTCAATTTCGAGCAGGTTAGCATCATGTAAGTCTTCTTGACCAAGATGAACACCATAAGCATTCAACTCAATTGCAGATTGCCAATAATCATTTACAAAAAAGGCTATCGACTCACCACAATATGTAATAGCTTGTTTAATTTCGCTGTGTTTAACGTCATCGCTGACATGTTTAATACGTAGTTGAATCGTTTTGATATTTTCGTTGACCAGTTTATCAATCCAATCACTACTATCAACTACTGGGTAAATACCTAGTTGCTGAGGACAGGAAGGAAACTGAAACTGCTTGCCAATTAATTCAGGTGAATACGCTAGCTTCGGCATATCGACTAACTGCATTTCTGCCTGAGAATGAAAAATAACCGAATAACATCCCACTGTTTCAGCTAATCGAATACCACGATTGATATAGGCTTTAGCTAAAACAATGGCGTCTCTTAGGTCATATCCAACAGCAATTAGACAAGCAATACTCGTTGCTGTAACACAGCCAGTACCGCGAATATTACCTTGTGATTTTGGGTGATAACAGTAAAACGCATGGGCAGAATCATTAAAATAATCTGTGGCCCAATTTGAATCAGCATGCCCACCCTTTATCAAACAGGCATTCAAACCTGAAGCTAATAGTGTTTGACTAAGGTGTTTAAGATCACTCAAATCAATTGCGTGTGTAAGCTGCAAAAGTTCGGGCAAGTTTGGGGTTAACAACGTTACTTTTGCTAACAATGTGTCGACAATATAGTCTTGCACTTCTTGTATCAGAGTCACGCCACCCGAAGTACTCGCCAATACCGGATCCAACACAACCGGTACCTGATGATGGTCAATAATACGATTAATACACTGTGCTATTTCTAAAGTCGGAATCATGCCAATTTTGATTGCGACAACATCAATATCTGCGACGCAGGAATGGTATTGCCCCATAAATTGGGCTTCAGATAATGCACCCGTTGCACTTAGTCCTGCATGTGTTTGTTCTGTCAAACACGTAATCAGAGGTAGTGGATGACAGCCATGCATTGTCGCGGTTTGAATATCAGCAGTAATGCCAGCACAACCTTGTGGATCCAAACCACCAATTAACAGAACAGCAGGTTTAACCATGCTGTTGCCAAATAGGTTGATCTAATGTCGGTGTGCTCGGTTTGGCATTATCGCGTTTTGGCATGACACCCGCTTCATAGGCTAAACGACCCGCATTAATAGCTTGAGCAAAAGCGCTAGCCATTTGAGTAGGTTCTAATGCTTCCGCTACTGCTGTGTTTAACAATATACCATCATAACCAAGCTCCATAGCCTGCACTGCATCTGATGGTTTTCCTATGCCAGCATCGACCAGCAATGTTAGCTCTGGCAAACGTTTACGAATCGTTTCTAATGCATAAGGATTAATTAACCCCTGCCCTGTTCCAATAGGAGCACCCCAAGGCATTAACACTTCACAGCCCAAATCGGCTAATTTTTGGCATAACACCAAATCATCCGTGCAGTATGGAAATACTTTAAAGCCTTCTGCTATCAGAATTTGGGTTGCTTCAACCAGTGCAAATGGGTCTGGTTGCAAGTTATAGCTATCACCTAATACTTCCAATTTAATCCAGTCTGTTTCAAATAACTCTCTGGCCATTCTTGCGGTTTTAACCGCTTCTTCGACGCTATAACACCCGGCAGTATTTGGCAACAAGTGACAATCTAACTCTTGTATCAACTGCCAAAACTGATTAGAACTAGCTGCTTGTGCTGGCATTTGACGTCGCAATGACACCGTAATAACTTGAGCCTGCGATGCCTTGATCGCATCAATCATGACTTGAGGTGATGAATATAACGCGGTCCCAATAAATAAACGACTGTGTAACTCGGTACCATAGACCTGCCAAGGTGATGCCTGCATATTAACCTCCACTTATTGCTGACATGATATCGACTCTGTCACCAATATTAAGTCGCGTTTCAGGATAGGTTGACTTAGATACAATTTCGTCATTAACAACCACCAGAAATCGTCCGGTCATAATTCGTTCACCACTCAACAATGTTGCAACTGTTGAACCTATTTTTACTCTAGTTAATTCACCATTAACTACAATATCGATTGTGTCAGGCATTAAAATAGTCTCCAAACTTCATTGATTGTTGATTTCCATCTAATAATGCTAAAAAGTCAGTAATTATCGCTGGTGAGAACAGATAACCATGACGATACAAGCCATTGATTTGATAACCAAAATCAGTTCGATTAATCACAGGCATATTGTTAGTCATAGCAGGTCGACAATGCGCAGCCATTTCTAACACTCGTGCTTCGGCAAAACCTTTATTGATGCTATATAAAGCAGACATCAGTTCTAAACCAGAACGAATACTCACCGCCGACATATCGTCACTTTCGATCACCGTTGCACCTAATACATATTCATTATTAGGACGTGGCGCTAAGTACATTGGATAACGAGGGTGCATAAGTCTAATTGCATGCTTAAAATCAACGTCTGGTGCATGCACACGAATCACTTCACCACGAACACTTCGTAACCCAGATAAATCAGCTTTGGCACCATTGCCACGACAATCAATCACACTATCAAATACATCAGAATTACAATCAAAATAATGCTGTGACAGTTGTTGAATAACTGAGATTGATAGTGATTCAATTTGATCGCATTGTTGCCAATCACACTGCGATGATGTCGTTAGAATATCGCCTATCACCTGATACAAATGACGATTATCCAGACATGCTTCACCGTCAAAAAACAAAGCCTGCTCAAACTGCTGTGCTAATTGGGGTTCCTTAACTTTTAGTTGTTGGTGATTTAATTCAACATAATCATCGTTAGCTAAAACATGCTGAGCACGCCGACTAAAACGTGCCATTTCAGATTGGTCACCACTATGAGCAACCACTAAGGTGCCATTATTCTGATAGAAGATCTGTTCTGGTAACTCAGCTAACCATTTTGGCCATAGTTCTGCGGAAACCAGTCCGATTTCTTTGACCTTGATTTCAGTTTGAACAGCTTCCGTTGCTGGTGAAATCATTGCTGCAGCAATATAACCTGCACTACCAGTACCTGCTTTATCATCATTGGATAGAATAGCAACATGATGACCTTGCAATAACAAACGCCACGCCAGCAAGCGGCCAACTAGGCCGCTTCCTATAATCAGATAATGCTTCACGTGCTGTTAGACCTGATGGTAAATCTTACTACCGCCAGCTTTAAACTCTTCCGATTTTTCGGCAAAAGCTTCTTTTACATCATGTGAAATACGCATAGAACAGAACTTAGGCCCACACATTGAACAAAAGTGTGCCACTTTAGCAGCAGGTTTAGGCAAGGTTTCATCATGGTACTCACGTGCTGTATCTGGATCTAAACCCAGATTGAATTGATCTTCCCAACGGAATTCAAAACGTGCTTTTGAAATCGCATTGTCACGGATATCTGCACCTGGATGACCTTTGGCTAAATCCGCCGCATGCGCTGCCAATTTATAGGTAATAATCCCCGTTTTCACATCGTCTTTATTTGGCAAACCTAAATGCTCTTTTGGTGTGACGTAACACAACATGGCAGTACCATACCACCCAATCATGGCGGCACCGATACCTGAGGTAATATGATCATAACCAGGCGCAATATCAGTGACCAATGGGCCTAATGTGTAGAAAGGCGCTTCATGGCAATGT
This sequence comes from Methylophagaceae bacterium, assembly GCA_041600795.1. Lineage (GTDB taxonomy): Bacteria > Pseudomonadota > Gammaproteobacteria > Nitrosococcales > Methylophagaceae. The sequence continues at coordinate 10,673 of JBFIJJ010000079.1, forward strand.
TTTAATTGCATATCCATGTTTTCTTTGATTTTATGCATACCAACATGACCAGGGCCTTCGATCATCACTTGCACATCATGTTTCCAAGCAATTTGAGTTAACTCACCCAAGGTAATTAATTCAGCAAATTGCGCTTCATCATTAGCATCTGCTTGCGAGCCAGGACGTAAACCATCACCTAATGAAAATGACACATCATAGGCTTTCATGATTTCACAGATTTCTTCGAAATGTGTGTACAAGAAGCTTTCTTCATGATGCGCTAAACACCAAGCAGCCATGATTGAACCACCACGAGAAACAATACCAGTAGTACGATTAACCGTTAACGGAATATGGGCCAAACGTACACCGGCATGAATTGTAAAATAATCCACACCCTGTTCTGCTTGCTCAATTAAGGTGTCACGGAACACTTCCCATGTTAGATTTTCAGCAATACCATCGACTTTTTCTAAAGCTTGATACAACGGTACAGTACCGATCGGCACGGGTGAGTTACGAATAATCCATTCACGTGTTTGGTGAATATGTTTACCGGTAGATAAATCCATTACCGTGTCACCGCCCCAACGGGTACTCCACACCATCTTTTCAACTTCTTCTTCAATAGACGATGTTGTAGCCGAATTACCAATGTTAGCGTTGATTTTGACTAAGAAGTTACGTCCGATAATCATCGGTTCAGCTTCAGGATGATTAATATTTGCAGGAATAATCGCTCGGCCTTCCGCCACTTCTTTTCTTACAAACTCAGGGGTAATGTGTGAATCAAAACCAACAGGTAAATTACCCTCGAGATCCGCTTCTGCACGACCAATGTTCTCACGAATGGCAATAAATTCCATCTCAGGCGTGATAATGCCTTGTCGTGCGTAATGCATTTGGCTAACATTTTTGCCTGCTTTTGCACGACGCGGACGACGATTATGTTTGAATAACGGAATATCAAGTGCGCTAGCGTGTTGTTCGCGGGTGAATTCAGAGCTGTATTCACTCAGTTCTTCGGTATCGTCACGGCTATCAATCCAGCCTTTACGAATCGCAGGCAAACCT
>JBFIJJ010000080.1:0-11663 GCA_041600795.1 Methylophagaceae bacterium
ATGGCTGTTTGCGACAGTCGCTATTGCCAGTGATAGCTTTAGTTTATCAATTGGTAAATGGTTATTTAATGATATCCAAGCTGACAATGCTCAGTTTGACGTGACTCTGACTACAACCGGATTAGGTCTGATTGCTAGTGCCGACTCTGTGTTATTACCTGCACCTGTTGGACGAGTTAACAACATTACACTCACCTGCAAACAGCTTGTTATTCAAGCACAACAATTCTCCTGTGCTAAAGGCCAATTTGGTTTTACCCATCCTGAGTTAGGTAAACAAAATGTCAATTTCCAGCTAACAGCTAAACCTGATAACGATCATTATCATCTAATTGCATCAGCACTAAGGATTGCAGATGCAAACGTTAAAATTGATCTTGATTGGCAACAACAATCAAGTTGGCATGCCATTATTGATACGCCACAGGCCCAGATAAAAAAGGTGTTAACAACATTGTCACCTTATCTTAGTGATGACATTAAACACAAACTTAGTGATTGGGATATTGATGGCAATGTCATGTTACACAGTGACTTAGAAGGCCATGCTAATAATATTGATAATGTCGAGCTAAGGCTTACTGCTCAGTCTCTCAATGTCAGCGATAGCATTGGTCAGTATGTGACTGAACAAGTGGCTCTGGCTATAGATGCCAAACTTCAACAAAAACAAGATCATTGGCAATGGCAAACAAACTTAGCCGTTAATACTGGTCAAGCTTATGCAGAACCCGTTTTTATTGATGTCACTGCAACCCCGTTTGAATTAACTGGACAAGGTCAATGGCAGCAACAAACAAAGCTATTAACGGTTAAGCAGTTTGAGTTTAAGCAACCGAAGGTTATGCAGTTATCTGGAGAGTTAACGGCACTAGATAAAACGATCACACATGCCGATCTTAGTTTGAGCAAGACAGCATTAGCACCACTGTATCAACACTGGTTGCAACCCTTTATGACGGGAACTGCTGTTGATAGTGTGGAACTGGCGGGGCAGGTTCAAATGCACTACCAACAAACAGCGGATAACTATCAGTTGTTACTTGGTTTGGATGACATCTACATTGATGATCAAGCCCAACGATTTGGTATTGATGCACTTTCTGGTAATTTAGCTTGGACAAATTCTGAGCATGCTATGACCACTGATATTGCTTGGAATGGTGGCTATATTTATTCTGTTCCAATTGGTGGATCCAGTGTAATCGCCGAGGTTACTTCTTCAACACTTCATTTAGCTGAAACCTGGCATTTACCTATCTTAGATGGTGAACTTCAACTTAATCAACTTGCACTACATTATCCTGATGGTGAGCATGCAACATGGTCATTTGATGGTTTATTAACGCCTATTTCAATGGAATCGTTGAGTACGGCTTTAGACTGGCCACTGTTGCATGGCAAGCTATCTGGCGTTATCCCTAAGGTCAGTTATCTTGATCAAAAAATAGAGGTTGATGGCGCGTTGATGGTTAAACTGTTCGAAGGCACAACGGTGATTCGTGATTTACGCTTGAATAAACCATTTGGGGCCTTGCCTCAACTCTATGCCAATATTGATCTTGTTGGTTTAGATTTAGAAACACTCACTAGAACATTTGATTTTGGTAAAATAACCGGAAAACTTGATGGAACGGTAAAAAATCTACGTTTATCAAATTGGCAACCAGTACAATTTGATGCCCGGTTTTCCACCCCGAAAGGTGACAAAAGCCGCCGAAAAATTAGTCAAAGAGCAGTAGATAATCTATCGCAAATTGGTGGTGGTGCCAGTGGCATTTTATCACGGAGCTTTTTACGGTTTTTTGAGGATTTTTCCTATCAACGTTTAGGTCTAAGTTGTCAGTTATTAAACAATGTTTGCCAAATGTCGGGTGTTGGTGAAACCGAAAGTGGCTACTATATTGTTAAAGGTGGTGGCTTTCCTCCACGGATTAATGTAGTCGGTTATACTCGTCGCGTAGATTGGTCAGATCTGATTGAGCGATTAAAAGCGGTGCAAAATAGTTCAGGGCCAGTTGTTCAATAAATGGCGCCATTAAAAAGGAAATAATATGAAACTAATCAAATGGTTAACAAGTAGTGTGGCGGGATTGATGTTAGTCTCTTGTGTCACGATTAATATTTATTTTCCCGCTGCTGCCGCTGAAAAAGCTGCCGATCGTATTATCGAAGATGTATGGGGACCAGAAACGGCACCTGCTGAGCAACCTCAGCAACCGCAAAAAGATAGCGCTATCCAGAAACATAACTACCCGGTTGCTATGCAAGTATTAGATTGGTTTGTATCGCCAGCAGCTGCCGAAGCCAACTTAAATATTAATTCACCAGCTATTACGGCCTTGCAAAGCCAAATGAAAGCGCGCCATGATAGCTTAAAAGCCTATTATGACAATGGTGCAATTGGTTTGACCGAAGATGGTTTAGTGACCATTAGAGATGCAAAAGCGATTGCTTTAAAAGATAGAAATACCGTCAAAGGTTTAGTTGCAGATGAAAATGCCGATCGCAATGCTTTGTATGCAGAAATAGCGAGAGCTAATGGTCATCCAGAATGGAAAGCAGATATTCAAGCTACATTCTCACGTCGTTGGATCAGTAATGCATCAAGTGGTTGGTGGTATCAATCAGCGGGTAATTGGAAGCAAAAATAAACACATACAACTGATTTATTAAGTCAGTAATCCGACAAAAATCCAGTGATGTTGTAACATCTCTGGATTTTTTATTTTAGATTTTAGAGAAACAGTAATGGCACGACGTAATCGCAGACAAAAATTACCGCAAGATCCAATAGAAGTAACGATAGAATCACTAGGTCATGATGGTCGAGGTATCGCTCGCATTGATGGTAAGGTTTTGTTTGTAGATGGTGCTTTAGCGGGGGAAACCGTCACAGCACTTTATACGAAAAAACATAGCAAATTCGATGAAGCTAAAATAGTTGAAGTAGTAAGTGGTGCATCAGCCGATCGTGTCGAAGCACAATGCCAGCACTTTGGTGTTTGTGGTGGTTGTAGTTTGATGCATATGAAGCCGGAAGCTCAGTTAGCACTTAAACAACAAACCTTAGCCGAACATTTAACTCACTTTGGACAATTAACACCTGAAAATTGGTTGCAACCATTAACTGGTCCATTATGGGGCTATCGTCGTAAAGCCCGTTTAGGCGTTAAAGATATACCGAAAAAAGGGCGCGTATTAGTGGGTTTTCGTGAAAAAGGAACACCTTATCTAGCCTTATTAGAACAATGTGAAGTATTGGATCAACGTGTTGGTGCACGCTTAGCTGAGTTAGGCGAGATGATTGCCCAATTGGAAGCTCATAATCGCATTGCTCAAATAGAAGTAGCGATGGACGATGAGCATGTTGCATTGGTCTTTAGAAATCTCGACCCCTTATCAGAGCAAGATCAACAGGCATTGATCGCCTATGGTCAGGCGAATGATTTATGGATTTATTTACAATCAGGTGGTCCAGATACCGTTACTGCTATTTGGCCTGAAAACCCACAATTAAGTTATGCACCTGAACACGGTTTAAAACTTGATTTTGAGCCGAATGATTTTACCCAAGTTAATGCTGGGATTAACCAAAAAATGATTCCTTATGCCATGGAATTATTAGATGTTTCAGTTGATGATCGGATTCTGGATTATTCTGTGGTTTAGGTAATTTCACCTTACCGCTAGCAACCAAAGTAAGCGAAGTAGTCGGTGTTGAAGGTGACGAAGCGCTAGTCAGACACGCTCGTAAAAACGCCACAAATAATAACTTGGATAACGCCGTATTTGAACAAGCTGATTTAACCAAAACAGAGTTAAAAGATTACCCTTGGGCTAAAGCCGGTTTTAACAAGATTTTACTCGATCCTCCTCGTAGTGGCGCCTTTGAAGTGTTACATCAATTGGCAGATCTAGGGGCAGAGCGTTTAGTGTATGTGTCATGTAATCCTGCAACCTTGGCGCGTGATGCTGGTGAATTGGTCAATAAACATGGCTACAGGTTGGTTTCGACCGGTGTGATGGATATGTTCCCTCATACAACTCATGTTGAATCAATTGCGTTATTTGTTAAAAACTAGGCTGCTGTCATCATGAGTGAACAAGCTCTCATGAAAGATAAATTAGGCAAGGATGCCGTGCTTGGCATCAGCCAAACGTTGGCTAAAGTGATGGTTGATTTTCCAGCCGATGCATTTATTGATGATGCGTGTTTAGGGCTTGAGCGATTAGAACTAAAACAACGTGTTGAACATTTAATTGCCATATTGAACACGTATTTACCAACAAAATTTAGTGATGCTGCTGCAATACTGATGGCGTTAAAACCACATTGGCCAGCCGAAGCTAAACAGTCGGACTGGTCGTCATTTGCAGCATGGCCAGTGATTGATTATGTTGGCGTTTATGGCCTTAACGATCCAGAACTGGCTTTGGATGTGTTGGAAAGATTAACATCGCTATTTAGTGCTGAGTTTGCAATTAGACCTTTTGTCGACACTCATTTTGAACTAACGCATCAACGTATGTTGACATGGACACAACATGACGATGAACATGTTAGGCGTCTGGCCTCAGAAGGCTGTCGGCCTAGATTACCTTGGGGCACACAAATAAAAAAGTTACGTCTGGACCCCGAACCAGTGTTTGAAATTTTAGAACAGCTTAAAGACGATCCAAGTCTTTATGTGAGAAAGTCTGTTGCTAATAATCTAAACGATATAGCTAAAGATCATCCCGATCTGGTGACTGCACGTTGTCAAACGTGGAGCAATGATGCTTCAAATCAACGGCAATGGATCATTAAACATGGCTTAAGAAGTTTGATTAAAGCAGGGGACGCTTGTGCATTTGACGTTTTAGGTTATAGCTCTCAGCCGCAAGTAGCACTTTTGGGTTTTCAACTTAATCCACCATCAATATCATTAGGACAAGATATTGAAATGACATTGTCGTTAAAATCGGACTCAACAGAACGACAAACCGTTGTGCTTGATTACAAGGTTTATCACGTTAAAGCCAACGGAAAGTTAACCAGTAAAGTGTTTAAATGGAAAACACTTACTTTAATGCCATTTGAACAATATGATTTAATTAAAAAACATCCAATCAAACCAATCTCAACAAGAACCTATTACTCTGGAACACATCAGATTGAGATAGTGATCAATGGTCGCTCTTTCATTCAAAAGCAATTTGAATTAATGCTATGAAAAACCACCATACATAAAAAAGGCTGGGACTATTGAATAGAGCCAGCCTAAATTACAATGGATGTTGCGAGCTTATGACATGATCAGTCCATAAGCGATTAAACCAATCCATGACAGTGCAAATAAGAAAATTATCAGTGTGAAGTTATGAATAATAATGTTTTCTAATTTTTCCATGACGAGCCTCGCTTTATCTATAAATAAATATGTAAGCGAATAGTCATGCATCTGAATTAAAAAGACATTGATCTAGATCATATTGAAGATTAATGATTCGGATTGGATTTAAAGTCAAAAAAAAACCAGTTGTAATAACTGGCTTTTTTAGAAAACGTTCTAGTTGTAACTTATTGATTTAAAAGTCCATAAGCGACAAGGCTAATCCAGAAGATTGCAAAGCCGAAAATAAGTCCAGAAAAGTTTTCAACAATATATTTTTCTAATTTTGCCATGATATTTCTCTATTTATTGGGGTAAAACTGCTAATGAAGATACCATTTGCGGCTAAAATAATCTAGTAAATTCCTATGATATTCAGCACTATTTATAGATAACTTCTGTTCGTAACGGCGCTAAACGTGCCAGTAATTGATTTTGGACAGGGTGTGGAATGTGCTGACTGTACATAGCTTTTATTAATAGATCGACTAGATGATTAAAATCTTTTTCATTAATATGCATGCCGGTGTGGATATCGGTCAGGCTGTCACCATCATAACTACAAGGGCCATCAGCAAGTGCACAAAGGTGTTGTGTAAGATTAGTACGAAAACGGCTTATTCTACTATCTGCAAAATAATGAAAAATTTGTTTATCGGAACCAATCTCCTTGATCAAACTATCTACGATACTAGCAAGCCCAGCTTCACTGCCTAACTTGTCATAAAGCGTCTGCGGCTGTTGTGGTATTGTTGCGCAGCTAGTTAGCAACAATAAGCTTGTTATAACAACTAAAAATCCTGGTATCACGGTCTTCATGTTAGAAATACCCTGTTAGAGAGAGGTACATGCCTTTCTGATCTGATGAACCGGCGATACTGCCAAGATTTAACCAAGCCGCCGTTATGCTGATATTTTTATTGGGAAGCCAAGCAACAAATAGATCTTGCCAATCATCTTCTTTTAAACCGAGATTATCGGGCTTTTGTCGGTACTCGATACCAACAGCCCATTCTCTTTCCAGAAAGACTGCTGTAGATGCCTCAAACACGAGCTCTTTATTACCATTGGCCCCGCCAAAACCAAGCAACCCCATTTCATTGGCATCGGTATAACGAGCAGTTATATTCCAAAACCAGTTATAACCAGCAATTGCACCTAGATGTAATTTGCTTGCAGCTAAATACCAATCGACTCCTGACGTTCTTTCAGCACCAACTGCTTTAGGAATTGCTGTATCACGTACATCTTTATATTGAGCTCCTAAGCTTAACATTGGCCATTTACTAAATATTAAATCACCATATAAGCGTGTTTTTATGCCTAAGATTTGTTGTTCAATATTAGTATTTAAGGCGTTGATTTTGAATTTCTGCTGAGCGATGGATAACTCAACGCGATCATAAAAATTAAGTTGTGCTCCACAGGCGTGGAGTCGATAGTCTTCAACTATTGCACGACTACAGAATACATTGGCGGCTATTTCATCACGTGAGGCATAACCAGCAAGTTGAGCCCATGGAACAAGACCGCCACCGCCAGCACCTTCAATTTGAGATACTCCGGGAGTGGCAAGGAGCTTGCCATCAGCTGCGTAGACTGTAGAACTTAATAATAAAGACACAACTATAAAATTAAGATAGATTCTCATTTCTGTTCCTAAACCAATGAACGAAGTCCTCTGACGTCATGGGCCTACTCAGGAAATACCCTTGGATATGGTCACAATCCATTGCTTTAAGTAATGCTAGACTCTCTTTATTTTCCAGACCTTCAGCTACCACGGATAAGCCTAGACGATGGCCTAAGGTTATTGTCGAGTTAACAATTATCTGGTCACTTTCAGAACTATTGAGTTCCATAATGAAGCTTTTATCTATTTTGAGCTCATCAACCGGTAGCTGTTTTAATTTGGCCAGAGAAGATTGACCAATTCCATAATCATCTACTGATATGGTATAGCCTGCATTTTTCAACTCTACCAATAATGCGATCGCCTGTTCCTCATCTTGCATTAGATCGCGTTCAGTTACTTCTAGCGTGATGTATTTGGATGAAATGCCATATTTTGCAGCGCTAGATTGCAGAATCATAAAGAAATCAGGATGCGTGATATCTTGAGCTGATATGTTAATTGCCGCTTCAATAAAGATGCCATTCTGCTGCCAGTTTTGCAGTTGTTTTAATACCGTATTAATCACCCAATGGGTCAACTGAAAAATCATGCCGGTTTGTTCGGCATAAGCGATAAATAATTCTGGTGAAATGAATCCCAGTTCAGGATGCTGCCAACGTATCAATGATTCAACTTTATCAACTTTATTAGTGCTCAAATTGAGTTTTGGTTGGTAGTTCATATATAACTGACCATCATCGATATCGAGTGCATGTTTAAGTGATTCAACAATAGCAAGATGCTCAAGATGGGCTTCATCTTCACCTTTGTGATAATAACGAATAATTTGATTTTCGCGTTTAGCTGCATCATGAGCAATCATGACTCTTCTAATGATCGTGTCTGAGTCTTCGCCATCTTCGGGATGGATTGCAATACCAACACGAAATTTAAGTTGAACAGTGAGATCGTCAACGTTGATTGGAATGGCCAAGGTTTCAGTGAACGTTTTAATAATGTCTGATTCACCGTCATCATAGTCATCATATGGAATTAATGAAGAAAATAACACGCCATCCAAACGTGCACTTTTTGTATTTTCGATGTTGTTATGGCTTAACCGTGACGCTACAGCTTTTAAGCAACGATCACCCATTTCAATGCCTAGCGTATCGTTGATGCTGTCTAAGCCTGTGACACTAAACGCAATCAGTATAAATGGTTGCTTATTAACACACATTTCTTCAACTAGATTGCGAAATGTTCGTCGATTATATAAGTCCGTTAAGAAGTCATGTTGTGCCTGATACAGAATATCTTTTTCACGAGCATTAATTTGTTTACCCATTTCAGAAAAAGAATTGAATAAAGTACTTACTTCTTGGCTCATGTTTTTAGTTATTTCAAGTGTACGATACTTACCTTGGGCAAAACTATTAGCGATACTAACCAGTCGCGTTAATGGGTTGATCAAATTTCGTGCGAAAACTGCACTAATAAACATGGCGATTAGTAGAATTAAACTGGCAATGATAATGATTGTCGACATTACCTCATCATATTCGCGATATATTTCTGACAGATCTGCCGACAGTAATATTGAAATCCCATTGGTGCTACTTGTTGATGGATTAAAATGTCGATTATCAAAAGCAGGTCTATTCCAGAATAACCATGGTGCTGGTCTATTCATAAGATATTGCTCTGAAAAGGGCGTATCCATTGATGTTAGAAGTAAAGTTTGATGATTGTTATAAATGCTGATATCAAGTCCAGTTAATTTCTTGAGTTCATTTATTTCACTATGACTAATTTCAAAACCAACAATCGCGTATGCAACTGTTCTAGGTGCTTTTACTGGTGATGCTAATAACTGATAGATTAGATCATTTATGATGACAAATTGTGACCTGCCATTAGCAGAAATAAGGCTTTTAAGTTGACGATTAAACTGTACATTGTTTTGCGAAATTGTAAGTAGATCACTTTGGCTGGAAGAAATTAATTCACCGTTTAGATTTGTCAGCATCATCAAATTGGCATTGATACGCTGGCCATGATTAGACAGGACACTGGCAATTGTTTCTGAGTCATTTGATGTAACAGCTTGTTTGAATCCAAAATCAGCAGTTAAGACATTGGCAGCAGTAGTAAGTAATTTTTCTTTTTCTTTCAAATACTGCTCAAAAACATTTTCAGCCTTATCAATGGTATTGGTGATTTGTTTGCTGTTAAATCGACTAGTCGACCACCATGATGCGGTTTGGATTACAACTGATGTAAGCAAAACTAAACTTGTACATAGAATGACTATTCTTTGTCTTAGACTACTCTGGTTTTTGACCACTAGTATGTATCCGAAAAAGTATCACGAGGAGCTGGTTCATCTACAGCTAAGTTAACGGTTACGCTGTTGTTTTTATCTTGGCGTAACGCATTGACATCGATTATCAGTAGCTGTTCCGGGTTAGTACTTTGGAGCGGATGCCAAACACTAAGCTGCTGTATGTCTGTCTTCGATTCAAATTTTACTATGCCATCTTCAGCAGTAGTGAGTGCCTCATTTTTTGCGACATAAATACTCCCAACCATTGAGTCATGGATGTTACAACCAAGCAGAACGACACCATGCTGATCAAATGTGATCGGTTTTTCAGGTTTGCCAGCATAGAGTTTAAGTTCAAAAGGTTTAGCTTTTGAAAAAGAGTAAACGTGGTGACGTATATTATCGCTATTAGGAAAATTGACTGATTGGCCTTGAGTAATAACCAATAAATCTGGAACAAATCGTTTATTGATTTGATCCATAATGGCAATTTTTGAACTGTTTGAATTGTTAGCAGGAGTAGTTTTATCGACTATCTCTACCACGGCTCCGCTCAATGGTTTTCCCAATTGGTCATTAACATAAATGGTCAGAGGTTGAGCAAGAGCGATAGTACTTATCCAGAAAAGCAGGGTTATGGCTATGATTGATTTTGTTCGAACCTGCATTTTGAATACCTTATATAGTGTACGGGATTATATATAAAACTATATTTCCCTAAATCCAAACTCAATTCCGTTAGAGTAGAAACTACCATAATCTTGGATTGAAGAATACATATACTTTGTGCGTAAACTGGCTATTTGACTTGAGTTAACTCGTTTTTAACCTGACTAAATCATACAAATTATGATTAACTGATTTATTTTCTTTGGTGTTAGACTTCACTTAAAATTTAGTTAAGTAGAATGTCATCAAGACCATAGAGGTTGAAATTTATCATGGAAAAACTCTACCACATTTTTGAAAAGCTTCAATCTCAAGCTGTAGTTGTGTTTTCACAAGCTGAAACCTATATTCAAATCGCGATTATTCTAGCAATTTATGCTGTGGCCTATGTTGTAGCAAGACATATTAGACAGTACTTTGCTGCGATAAATGAAAAACTTGTTATAGAAGATCATCCAATACAAACGTTTTTTAGTAAGTTGGGAAACGTGGTTTTCCCATTGCTCGCCATTATATTATTACGAATAGCAGCAGAATTTAGTCACACTACATTGTCACATGATTGGATCCTTCAAACGGCACTGATTGTCGCCGTTTTATTATTATTTAACTCGGTTGTTGAAGACCTAGTCGAAAATAAAATTGTTGTACGCATCATCAAGTGGATTGGTATGCCCATACTATTTCTACATATGATTGGAGCATTAACTAATCTTGTTCAGATTTTACAATCTATTTCGATCTCCATCGGTAATATTGAGTTATCACTCTATGGCATTTTGCGAGTTGCTATCTTTGGCACGTTATTATTCTGGCTGGGACGCGTTTCAAATTCGACCGGTAAAGACATTATTCGTCGGCAACAAACACTCGATTTTCGCACCAAAGAAGTAGCTTCAAAACTACTTGAAGTAGTGATATTTGTAACGGTGTCTCTGTTGTTGTTACAAATAATGGGGGTCAACCTGACAGCATTAGCTGTATTTGGTGGTGCTTTGGGTGTGGGACTTGGTTTTGGTTTACAAGCTATCGCATCAAACTTTATTTCAGGCATCATTATCTTGTTAGATCGCTCTGTATCTATCGACGACTATATAGAATTAGAAGATGGCCGCACCGGTTTTGTACGTGAATTGAATATGCGTTCAACGACTTTGGAAACCTATGATGGCAAAGACATCATGGTGCCAAATGAAAAGTTTATAGTCGAAAGTTTTACTAACTGGACACACAAAAATAAATTGCAGCGTTACCGGGTTGATTTCTCGGTGGCTTACCACTCCGACATACGTAAATTGGTCGAGATTATTAAAGATGTCGTGGCAACACATCCTCAAGTTATTAGTGGTGATGATGTACCGATTGAAGAAAGGCCGGACTGTGAAATTGATGGCTTTGGCGATTCAGGCATTAACATGTTTGTTGAGTTTTGGATGGAAGGTGTTGATGATGGTAAAAATCGTGTTGGTGGCGATTTACTATTGATGATTTTAGAAGCCTTGCAACAGCATGGATATGAAATCCCATTCCCACAACGTGAAGTGCGGATTCTTAATCCTCAGAATTGAACTAATATTTAGCCGTTTGCTTCTGGCTTTTGCAAGTGACTATTTTGAAAAAGTTATGGGTAATTTCAGAGATAAAAAAAGCGAGTTAAACTCGCTTAATTTTTAGTTAA
>JBFIJJ010000081.1:0-11449 GCA_041600795.1 Methylophagaceae bacterium
CGTTGTCGTATTACTTTTGAATATTTCTATTCAGTGTTGATACTCAAACATCAGATCTTCTTTTTGCAAAATCGACCTAACGCAAGTACCCACACACATTACTTGATATTATTTTTTTAAAGAGCGCTTGATGAACAACAACCTGTCCAACAAAGAAGCGAGAATTATACAGCAACCCGCCAGCCTGTCAACCTTTTCTTCATATTTTCGAACAATGAATCTTTCCAAAAACTCAGAAGAAGTGGCGCATTCTACAGACTAAATTGAGATGGTCAACAGGAAGTTTTTCCCATTAAGTTTCCATCATCGCTAGATGTATGAATCTATACAATTTTTATTTTTTTACTTTCGCGATGTTTATACAATTTTTCGCAAACTGTACTCGTAAACTGCTCGCTTGCCGTATGTCTAAATACAAAAAAGCTCGGACTTACGCCGAGCTTTCATTTGTGACAGAGTTATATGTTAGTATTATTTAAGCACAACCCAAGCAATTTTCTTCTTACCGGCTTGAATGAGATATCTACCCGCCGCTAACTTCAATGTCGACTCAACGACTTGCCACTCAACTTTCACACTTCCGTTTTTAAGCATATCTCTTGCTTGTGCTGAATTAGCAACTAAGTTAGCTTTATTAATGATAGCGCTAATGGTGAGGTCAGCTTGTCCTTCAAGTTCTACCACTACTTCTGGAGTACCTTCTGGCACTTCACCTTCAGTGATGACATTGCCAGCCCCTTTGTGGGCATTAGCAGCAGCTTCTTCACCATGAAATCTAGCTACGATTTCTCTTGCCAACGCTATTTTTATATCTCGTGGGTTAGCACCTTGCTTGATGCTTGTCTTCAGTTCATCGATCTCTTTGAGTGTTTTGTATGATAACAATTCATACCAGCGCCAGATCAATGAGTCTGGAATAGAGACGATCTTTTGAAACATCGTTCCGGGAGATTCAGTAATGCCGACATAATTTCCCAGCGACTTAGACATTTTCTTAACGCCATCTAAACCTTCTAATAGAGGCATCATAATGACAACTTGTGCATCTTGCCCTTCTGCTTTTTGAAGCTCTCGCCCCATAAGTAAGTTAAATTTCTGATCAGTCCCACCTAGTTCGACATCAGCTTCTAGTGCCACGGAATCGTATCCCTGAACAAGTGGATACAAAAATTCATGAATCGATATAGATTGGTTTGCCTTGAATCGCTTTTTAAAATCATCACGTTCAAGCATGCGTGCTACGCTTAATTGACCTGCTAACTTAATCATAAAGTCAGCACCTTTGTTACCAAACCACTCAGAATTAAAACGTACTTGTGTTTTAGCTGGGTCTAAAATTTTAAATACCTGTTCAGTGTATGTTTTAGCATTAGCTGCAATTTCTTCAGGTGTTAAAGGTGGTCGTGTTGCACTTTTGCCTGTTGGATCACCAATCAACCCAGTGAAGTCACCAATCAAGAAAATTATCTCATGACCGAGCTCTTGAAACTGCTTAAGCTTATTTAATAGTACTGTATGGCCTAAATGTAAGTCAGGTGCAGTTGGATCAAATCCTGCTTTGATGCGCAGAGGACGACCGGTTTCAAGTTTTTCTATCAATTCACTTTCAACCAAGATTTCTTCGGCACCCCGTTGAATTATGGCCAATGCCTCTTGCACAGGAATCATGTATTTCTCCAAAAGATTTTCAAATTTGCTGCGAATACTATCACAAAATAGGTCAAGAAAGACTTCCATTCCAATGAAAATACTGCCAAAATGCATTATTATCCTAAGTTATTTTTGAGCTTCCCGATGAAACGAAATCAACTTGTTCGAGATTCACAACAAACAAATATTTTTAAGAACTCGACAAATCGACTTGGTAAGCGCCGCCATTTTGTTTCATTATCGCTATTCGCATTAGCTAGTATATTCATTACCTCAATGGTACTTGCGACAAGCCAGCCCGTACCGAACGGCAACCAAACTCAAGTAATAGATTTACCTAATCTGCCAGCTGCAATGCAATCAGTATCACAGGAAAATCTTCAAGCAACCAAATTGACACTTCCTGAATTATCAAATCAAACTGCTACTGAAGTTGTGCCTACAGATGACGCAACTATTCAACCTTCTAAGACGCCTATTAAACCAACGGCATCAGACCTTGCTTTATCAGAACAACAAGCACTTGATGAAAGCCTATCAAATGAAAAATTTGACACAGCTAACGTTCAAGACAAATCAAATGCTATTGATGTTATACATGCTCTCGTTTGGCAAGAAGTAACGGTCAAATCTGGTGATAACTTATCTCTTATTTTCCCAAGAATCGGTTTATCTGCACGTGATGTATATGATATTGCTCAACTGGGTAAAAATATCAAACCTCTGCTTAACTTAAAACCAGGTCAGACCTTACGTTTTGGCCTATTAGAAAATGACAAAACCCAACTTCAAAAAATTGAATTAGTGCTCGATCCAATTAATACATTATTAGTTTCTAAGTCTGATGATGGCTACAAAGCAACAACTCACACTCGCGAAGTTGATACAAAGCAAGTTCAAGCTTCGGGTACAATTGTTAGCTCATTATTTGGTGCAGGTAAAGATGCAGGTCTGTCCGATAAACTAGTAATGGAACTTGCCTACATATTCGGATGGGATATTGATTTTGCTCTTGATTTAAGAGAAAACGACCATTTCAAAATGGTTTATACCGAAAAGTATATTGATGGTGAAAAATTTGCAGATGGTGATATTGTTGCTGCAGAATTTGTAAATCAAGGCAAATCATTTAAAGCTATACGTTATACAGATGAAAATGGTCTAAGCAGGTTCTATACACCGTCTGGTGAAAGTATGCGCAAAGCATTCAATCGTACCCCAGTTCACTTTTCTAGAATTAGCTCTAAATTTAACCCTAATCGTAAACACCCTAAATTAAAAGGTGTCACACGCCCTCACCAAGGGGTTGATTATGCGGCTAAAACAGGCACACCGATCATGGCTACTGGCGATGGTAAAGTACAATTTATTGGTAAAAAAGGTGGTTATGGCAACACCATTATTTTATCGCACGGTGGCAAATACACGACCCTTTATGCACATATGTCGCGTTTCGCTAAAAGTATGAAGTCAGGCAAAAGAGTTAATCAAGGTGATGTGATTGGCTATATCGGTAGTAGTGGTTTGGCAACAGGCCCACACTTACATTATGAATTCAGGGTAAATGGTGTTCACCGTAACCCTTTAACCGTTGCTCTGCCGAAAGCCGAATCGTTGCCCAAAAAATATAAAGCTGATTTCGATAAAAAAGCACAGCCATTATTAGCCCAACTCGATTCAATCAACGCTACAAAACTTGCCCTTAACAAGTAAGTTTCTACGTTATGGGCTTGTATATTGGGGTTATGTCCGGCACAAGTCTAGACGGCATTGACGTTGTCATCACCGAATACTCTAGTAACAACTCTTTTCAGCTATTGGCAGCTGAAACATTTCCGTTTCCCAAACAACTAGACCATAAACTGTCGGAACTAATTAATTCAGCCAAATGTAGTCTGTTTGAACTTGGTCAGTTAGATATTGAACTAGGTCAAGTTATTGCTGACTGTATCAATATCCTTCTAGCTAACAACAATATCAACGCTCATGATGTCGATGCTATCGGTAGTCATGGTCAAACAGTATTCCACTCACCTGATAGTGCATTCCCTTTCAGTCTGCAAATTGGCAATGCAAATGTCATTGCACAACAAACAGGCATTACAACCATTGCAGACTTCCGGCAACGAGATATTGCAGCAGGTGGACAAGGCGCACCTTTAGTTCCAGCATTCCATCAAGAGTTATTTGCTGACGATGAGCATGATCGAGCGATAGTCAATATCGGTGGAATAAGTAATATTACTCTACTTCCAGCCAATTCTAGTTCAGCTATTCTAGGCTTTGATTCTGGACCTGGTAACGGCTTACTTAATGCGTGGATTCAACAGCATCTCAATATCTCGTTTGATAAGGATGGCATCTGGGCAGCATCGGGCCAATGTCACGATACATTATTAGCAATGTTAATGGATGAACCTTATTTTAGCGCCGCTATTCCTAAAAGTACTGGGCGTGAACTTTTTAATCTGACATGGCTAAATAGCAAACTTGCACAACTAGAGCAGCCTGTTGCAGCCGCTGATGTGCAAGCAACACTAGTACAACTTACCGTAAGGTCGATTGCTGACGATATAGCTCGTTATGCCAGTAATGTTACAGAAATGTATCTTTGTGGTGGTGGTGCCCATAATACTTTTTTGGTATCAGAACTACGTAAGGTACTACCTCAGGTCTCTGTACAAAGCACACAAGCGCTACGACTAGATCCTGACTGGGTCGAAGCGTGTGCTTTTGCCTGGTTAGCTCATAAAACCCTCAATAAGCAATCAGGTAATCTAGTATCAGTTACGGGTGCAGACCAAGCTGTAATTCTCGGAGCAACTTATTGGTCTAATGAATCTTCGTAAGCCGTTGCAGACAATAATGCATTAAGGTCGTCTTTATTATCTGGCACAAACCTAAATAACCAACCTTCACCAAATGAGTCTTCATTTATCATTTCGGGTGTATCTTCTAAATTAGAATTTATCGCAGAAATTTCGCCACTCACTGGCATATAAATATCAGATGCAGCTTTGACTGATTCAAGCAGCATACATTCTTCTTTAGCAGAAAACCGCTGACCTACTTCAGGTAAATCCGCAAACACAACATCACCTAATAAATCTTGAGCATGATCAGTAATACCAACGGTTATTTCGCCATTATCTTCTAATCGCGCCCACTCATGCGTTTCTGCATATTTCAAAGAGGTAGGATTGCTCATTTAATTTGTTCGTCCATATAATTCATTTAATTTTTTAAACCTTTGGGCAGATGACTCATCAACCATATCCCAATCAAAGCGCCATGACCAGTTGCCTTCGGTCGTACCCGGCACATTCATCCGATGTTCACCATCTAAAGACAAAACATCTTGCATAGGTATCACGGCTAATTTTGAAACCGTTCGTAAACAGGCTCGAATTAATTGCCATGGCATTTCGTCATGTGTTTCGCCTAAATAATCATGGATACGTGACTTAGTATAGTCATTGATTTCATTAAACCAACCTAAGGTTGTATTGTTATCATGGGTACCGGTATAGGAAACACTATCCACGGTATGATTATGCGGTAAATATGGGTTTTTAGCATCATCGCCAAATGCGAATTGTAATATTTTCATGCCTGGCATGGCATACTTTTCACGTAATGCTGTCACTTCATCAGTAATAATTCCAAGATCTTCAGCGACTAAAGGTAATTCATCAAACGAATTTACCAATTTATTAAATAGTGCATCGCCCGGTGCTTTAACCCATTGACCATCAATTGCCGTTTCACAACTCGCTGGAATCTCCCAACAGGCTTCAAAACCACGGAAATGATCTATACGTATTAAGTCAAAAAATGCTAGCTGTGTTTGCATACGTTGTTGCCACCACAAAAAATCTTGCTCAATATGTTTATCCCAACGATAAAGAGGATTGCCCCAGCGTTGACCAGTAGATGAAAAATAATCAGGGGGCACGCCCGCGACTTTTTCAGCCTGACCTTCACTATCTAAAGTAAATAATGAAGGATTCGCCCATACATCAGCACTGTCATGGGCAACAAAGATAGGCATATCGCCAAACAATAATATCCCTCGCTCATTGGCATAGCTTTTTAAGGCATGCCATTGCTTGAAAAACAGGAATTGTCCGAACCGGCGAATATCAAGTGCTTCTTCGCGATCGTGACGAATTTTTTGTATTGCAGTTTTTTGGCGTTCACGAAGATGTCTAGGCCAGTCATACCAAGCTGTTGTGTGATTTAAATGTCGAATCTCACGAAACAACACATAATCATCTAACCAATATTCCTCTCGTTTACAAAAATCACTAAACGCGTGTTTGTCTTCATCACTGGCTTTTGCAACAAATTGTCGAAACGCTTTGACTAATGTCGTTAAAAAAGTAGTATCAATAATCGTTTTAGGGTCAGCCCACGGCTCTAATTTAACTGTATCTAAACAGACCAAGCTTGCATTGCCTGCATGTGCCGATAAACACTGATATGGCGATCCATCTGCATGTGTGGGACCTAAGGGTAACATTTGCCAAACCGTCACCCCAGATTCATGTAAAAAGTCGATGAATTTATAAGCATCAGGTCCTAAATTTGCTGATGGCAGACTAGATATATGTAATAAAACGCCAGCCCGTCTTTGCTGAAATACTGCTGCTTGTTGCATCGAATTATCCACCTCTTCGCATAGTACCACCCTGTTCTACGCCACCACCACCATGAGATACAGCTTCAGATAATGATTGTGGAACCTCTTCTCCTAACATTTGATATAAGTTTGATAAATGTAAGCGGAATAACCGTTCAAAATCACTTACACTATCAGCGGAATTGTAATCACCAAACCACCAGAACCAATCAGACCCTTCACAGATAGCTAACTGGCGCTCTAATGCTTTCAAGGTATCTGCATCAAATTGCTGTGTTTTAAGCACGCGATCATAGGTTAGTTTAGCTTCACTTAATAAATCCCAGCCACGGTTTTTATCTTGATCACCAATCCAGGTTGAATATGTACCA
The DNA here is from genome assembly GCA_041600795.1 of Methylophagaceae bacterium. Classification (GTDB taxonomy): domain Bacteria; phylum Pseudomonadota; class Gammaproteobacteria; order Nitrosococcales; family Methylophagaceae. The sequence goes on from JBFIJJ010000081.1 coordinate 6,664, forward strand.
TAAACCCAACTACCACCCATCATTTTAGGAAGAGGCGCCGCTCTAACACCACTTTTGAGACATTCAGAGAATGTTGTCAATTCGATATCTGGATGGTTGGATAACCGTGTATATAAAGCCTGCAAGAAATAGTAACCATTATATGAGTAATATTCCCATGCATTCTCACCATCTAAAATGACCGATACCACACGATTAGGATCTTTTTCTGAATTCGCTTTTATAGTAGTCAAATGATGGATAAAATCATTAACGGCATCGTCAGCACCCCAAGAGGTATAGTTAAATCCTATCATGTCTGACAAGCCATCATCCCTGAAGAAACAAGCTGGTGATGCCCCTGGTAGTTTGTACGGTTTATGAATATTTGCATCATGAATACCCGACAAATTTAGGCTGTTTCGTAATACATTTTCGCCGGTAGCCGCCCAATCAAAGCCATGTTTTGCTATTAATTTTAAGGTTTCTGTACACACTGCACCTTCAGAAGGCCAACAGCCTTTTGGCTTAAACCCAAAATATGATTCAAAAACACGTAAGCCTTCTTTCATGTGCCAGTGTGAACGTTCTTCACCACCCGGATAGGTTGTGATTTTAGGTAAAGGCGCATCTGGCATAGCTTCATGTGTAGTCTTGATATCTAACAATAAAGGAATTATCGGATGAGCATATGGTGTTACAGACAATTCAACCCGACCTGTTTCCGCTAATCGACGATAACGCGGAATTAGGTCGCTTAATAACTCGCCAATTACGATCATCAATTGTCGACGGTCATGGAAACTAAATTGTTTACCTTTTTTCATCAGTTCTTGAATACGAACATCAGATCGTTTAACTGATTCCCCCATCCACGCTAAGTGGTACCACACCACCATATCAACAATAAATTGATCATTGATATAAGGCAGTCGACTCGGCTGTTCCAAAATCCACTTTGCCATTTTCACTAGACGTGAAAACTTGGGATAAGGGTTAATTAATTTATCTTCATTGGCGCGCAGACAGTTGCTTATTAAGGCTCTACGCTCTTCTATATGGCTTGGTTGCACTGGTGAATCTAGTGCAATTAGCATGGGATCTTTTAAGCGTCCTGTGCCTTTAAATCGTGTCTTAAGCTGTTCATCATAATCCGCAAGCTGTTCAATTAAGGTTGGTGCAAAATTAACTACAGCTTTTGCACCAGGCACGTTTTCAAGATGCCATGCCATATCAACATAATCTTTAATCGCATGGAGATAAGTCCAAGGTAACTGATACATGCCTCCCATCGGTTCACTGTATTGTGGCTGGTGCATGTGCCAGCACAGAACTACTTTTAATTTATCTGACATATCGGTACGTTTGCCCTAACATTTCAGGTGTTACTAATACAACACCATTCGGTGAAATTTCATATTTTTGCGCATCTGCCTCAGCATCTTCACCAATAACTGTACCTTCAGGTACAACGCAACCCTTATCTAAAACTACTTTTTTCAATCGACAGTGACGACCAATTGTGACATCAGGCAACACCACACAGTCTTCCACAGTTGTATAACTATGGACTTCGACATTAGAGAACAAAAGTGAATGACGCACCGTTGCGCCAGAAATAATGCAACCACCAGAGACCATAGAATCTACAGCTGTACCACGACGATCATCATCATCAAACACAAATTTAGCAGGTGGTTGTTGTGCTTGATAAGTCCAAATAGGCCAATTATCGTCATACAAGTTTAATTCAGGCGTAATTCCGATCAATTCTAAGTTCGCTGACCAAAATGCGTCAATAGTACCTACATCACGCCAGTATCCAGGATTGTTGCCTTGCACATCTTTATAAGGAAATGCCAGCACCTTATAATTTTTTATCAATGATGGGATGATGTCATGGCCAAAGTCATGAGTCGATCCCTTGGTATCAGCATCTTTGATTAATTGTTCATACAAAAATGCTGCGTTGAAGATATATATGCCCATAGATGCTAATGCAATATCAGTTTTGCCTGGCATTGGAGTTGGATTATCAGGTTTTTCATCAAAAGCAATAATTCGACTGTCTTCATCAATAGACATAACGCCAAATGCCTTGGCCTCTTCTACCGATACTTGCAAGCAACCTATTGTCATATCAGCATTCTGCGCAACATGCTCGGCTAGCATGTCACCATAATCCATTTTATAGATATGATCTCCGGCTAATATCACAACATATTTAGGGCCATGATTTCGTAGAATATCGATGTTTTGATAGACAGCATCAGCGGTACCTGTATACCAACCTTGTTCCGTACGTTGTGATGCTGGCAATAGTTCAACAAACTCACCTAATTCACCACGCATAAAACCCCAGCCTTGTTGAATATGGCGGATTAATGAATGTGCTTTATATTGCGTTAAAATACCTACACGCCTAATGCCTGAATTGACACAATTAGATAGAGGGAAATCGATAATGCGGAATTTACCTCCAAATGGCACGCCCGGTTTAGCACGCCAATCCGTAAGCTGCTTTAGCCGTGAGCCTCGTCCGCCCGCCAAAATTAGAGCTAATGTATCTCTAGTAAGACGACTTACGAAACGCGTGCTATTATTGTCTGACATTAAATTTCTCCACTGATGAGTAATCGAACTTTACTTGTTAGCTATAAGCCTGCCACAAGCGGTATATAGACATCAACAAAAATTATATGGAAACTTTATGACCATGGTTTTAAAAAACAAATTATCTGAAGATCTTGTCAAAATCATCGAAGCACGCCATCACGATCCGTTCTGTGTATTAGGCGCTCATGTCGATGGTGACCAGACTACAGTGACTGTTTTTTTAACTGATACACAGCACGCTTGGCTCGAAAATGATCTTAAATTAACTCGAATTCAAGGTACCGATTTATTTCAATGGACGGGTATGAGTCATCAACTGCCTCCTCATTACTCAGTTAACCGCGTTGCAGGTAATGGCAGTACCTTTAGCAAACATGATCCTTACAGCTTTTTGCCTCAAATTTCAGAATTCGATTTGCATTTATTTTCTGAAGGTAAGCATTGGCATGCCTATCGTATCTTGGGCGCACATCAACATGAAGTTGATGGTATTTCTGGAATATTGTTTGCGACATGGGCACCAAGCGCCCAAAGAGTAAGTGTCATAGGTGAATTCAACCAATGGGATGGTCGTTGCCATCCAATGCGTGTGCGGGGTGGTAGTGGTGTATGGGAATTATTCGTTCCAGGCTTAACCACTGGAGAATTATATAAATTCGAAATTAAAAATCATCACGATGGTTCTCTGCATTCAAAAATGGATCCTTATGCCCAACAAGCTGAATTACGACCAGGCACTGCATCCATAATTGCACATACCAGCCAGCATAAATGGCAAGACAAAGATTGGATGGTAAAACGTGAAAAATCAGATTGGCTACATCAAGCCCAGTCTGTGTATGAAGTACACATGGGTTCGTGGAAACGAAACGAGTCAGGAAATTTTCTCAACTATAGAGAATTAGCAGAACAGCTTATCCCTTATGTTAAAGAGCTCGGATTCACCCACATTGAACTGTTACCGATCACTGAGCATCCTTTAGATATTTCTTGGGGTTATCAAACAACAGGCTATTTTGCACCGACTAGCCGTTTTGGTTCACCAGATGATTTACGCTATTTCGTCGATCAATGTCACCAAAACAACATTGGTATTATCCTTGATTGGGTTCCAGGCCATTTCCCTAAAGATGCTCATGGACTAGCTCGTTTTGATGGTAGTGCGCTTTATGAACATGCCGATCCTCGTCAAGGAGAGCATCAAGATTGGGGTACATACATTTTCAACTATGGACGTAAAGAGGTTACCAACTTCTTATTATCTAGTGCCTTTTATTGGCTTGAGGAATTCCATATTGATGGTTTACGCGTTGATGCCGTAGCATCAATGTTATACCTAGATTATTCACGTGAAGAAGGCCAATGGATACCTAACCAATACGGCGGTAGAGAAAATCTTGAAGTAATAGACTTCTTGAAACATTTAAACTCGGTTTTACATCATGAACACCCAGGCTGTTTGGTTACAGCCGAAGAATCAACGTCATACCCAATGGTTTCTCGTCCGGCACATATGGGCGGCTTAGGTTTCTCGATGAAATGGAATATGGGCTGGATGCACGATATTTTACAATATATGCAACAAGACTCTATCCACCGCCGTTACCATCATGATTCACTCACATTTGGTTTACTGTATGCCTTTACAGAGAACTTTGTATTACCATTTTCACATGATGAAGTTGTTCATGGTAAAGGTTCCATGCTCAATAAAATGCCAGGTGATGAATGGCAACGTTTTGCCAATTTGCGACTGCTCTATACATTCATGTTTACCTATCCAGGTAAAAAATTGCTGTTTATGGGTTTAGAGTTTGGTCAAGGCACTGAATGGAACTGTGAAAGACAATTAGACTGGTATGTATTGGATTATCCTCTTCATCAAGGTATGAAATCATTGGTAAGCGACTTGAATAGTCTCTATACCTCAACTCCAGCATTGTATCGCCATGAATTTGATCCTCAAGGCTTTGAGTGGCTTGATTGTAATGACCGTGAACATTCAATCTTGAGTTACATCAGAAAAAATGAAGATGATTATGTGATTTGTATTTTCAATTTCACTCCGGTCCCGCGTCAAAACTATCGTATTGGTGTTCCCGAAGGCTGCTCTTATAAAATTATTATGAATTCTGATTCTGAATTTTATCGTGGTAGTAATTTCAGCAAACAAATGTCTGTTGAAGCAGAG
>JBFIJJ010000082.1:0-11173 GCA_041600795.1 Methylophagaceae bacterium
AGCTAAACTGAGATATGTGTTTTATCAAGCCAATAAAAAAGCCCCAGAACCGTTAGGAACTGAGGCTTCGATATTTGTTGGTACCTAGGGCCGGAATCGAACCGGCACGGCCGTGAAGCCGAGGGATTTTAAGTCCCTTGTGTCTACCAATTTCACCACCCAGGCATCCGGCTTATTATACAGAAAAAAATAATTTTGTTTAGACCTTTATGACTTTTTTCTGTTATTTCTTTGTTGGACGATAATAGGCTTCAATAGCTGGACGAGTAAGGATGCCATAAATTCGTTCAGCTGATGTTGCTGTCTTGCCTGTTATGTAAAGTGCTTCAGCATTGTTGGTGTCTAGTGTATCCAGTGCTTCTTGCAGGCTAATATGCAGAGGTGCTTTGCATAAATCTTTTCGTTGGGCTGGTATTTCTAACAGTTTAAATACAGTGTCTTCATTATTAGTAGTGGTTTCAGCAATGGCGCGAGCAAGATCTGCTGCTGGCAATAATGAAAATGGTGTTTGCCCTTGTTCAATGATGATCCATTGAGGATTAGATGATAGTGCTTGTTTACTTTGCTCTAGAGAAAGTGTGTCAGGGAGTGTGACAAAATCACGTTGCATCGCATTAGAAATACTTATCCGTCTTAAGGTTTGTGTGACGGGATCATTGCGATAGTCTAGGCCTCTTGCTCGCAGTAACAGTAAAAATATTGAATCGAATTTAAACAGGTCGGATACGATGATGCTGGCGAATACGATGGCAAGCATGCCGGGCAAGATAATGTGAGGGTTTGCAGTCAGTTCTAATAATGCCATCAATGCTGCAAGTGGTGCTTTTAACGTCGCCGCCATCATTGCGCACATTCCAATCATGGCATAAAGACCAACGGGTGAAGCAAGCTCAGGCAAGAAATATTGGCCGATAGTGCCAAGGGCTGCACCTGCTGCTGCGCCGATAACGATGGATGGACCAATTAAGCCACCTGGTATGCCTAAACCAATGCAAGCAGTTGATAACACGAGTTTCATTACTACTAGCAGTAATAAGGTTGACAGCGCTACTTCGCCAAGGCTAATTGTATTGGTTATGTTATAGCTAAGGCCCATGACTTCGGGCATTATAAGTCCAGCTAATCCAACAAAGATCCCTGCTACGATGGTACGTTGCCATAGTGGATGGTTTGAAAGCCATGTTGAGAAAAATTGAAGACTTTTGATGAATAACGTGGCGATTGCACCGATACATAATCCAAGGAAAATGATGTAGGGAATTTCCCAAAATGATCGCATTTCAGTGTTAATCGCACTAAAAAATGTTTCATCGCCAAACGTCAGGCGACTGATGACTGCACCACCAACAGATGCCAATATGATGGGGACAAAGGATGCAATGTGATATTCCATCATAATCACTTCCATCGAGAAGATAACGCCTGCGATCGGCGTATTAAATGAGGCGGCAATGGCTGCGGCTGTGCCTGCGGCAACTAAAATACGGATTTCGTTATTGGGCCGGTGAAGTGATGCGCCCAACAGACTGCCGCTTGCTGCTCCGAGATGAACACTAGGTGCTTCTCGACCAACGGAGTGACCTGTGATCAATGCGATGGCAGCCCCAATAAATTGCCGTATTACATTACTCCAAGGCAAACGACCTTCATGGTAGGCAAGGCGTTCGATTACATGAACTACACCCGTGCTTCGCTGCTCAGGTTTTAGTCCATGAAATAAGGCTGCAATTATGATGCTGCCAAGAACAGGTAGTGCTAACACCCACTGCCAATCTAGGCTGGCAAAGTCATCAGCCATGTGTGACGGCAATATATTGGTTTGAGTGAAATCAATAGTTAAGCGAAATACAACAATAACGATGCCAGCTAAAAGACCACTTATCGTTGCGAGAAAATACAGTTTTAATTGGGCATTATTAAATGCAGTTACTGTTTGTTTTATGCTCGCTAACCTCGCTAACATTATCGTTATATAACTTTTGAGAAGTGCTGGTCTGTTTTATGTTGAATGTAATAATCAAAGGCCATGCAGATATTACGAATTAACAGGTGGCCAACGGGCAGTACCTCAATTTTTGTAGCGTCGTAAGAAACCAAGCCATCAGCAACAAATTGGTCAAGATGTGGATAAACGTCAGCGAAATAATCAGAAAAAGAGATATTGAATTTCGCCTCAATAGCAGTGATGTCGAGTGAGAAGTGGCAAATCAATTGTGTAATGACTTTGCGTCTTATTTTGTCATCATCATTTAAGGTGATGCCCCTAAATACTGGCAGTTGGTTATTGGCAATGCAGTCGGCATATTCTTCTAATGTACGTCGATTTTGAGAATATGAATCTCCTACGCTACCAATAGAGGTAATGCCAAGGCCAATGAGATCACATTCTGAATGGGTTGAGTAGCCTTGGAAATTGCGATAGAGCTTGTTTTCACGTTGTGCTATCGCGAGTTCATCATTAGGTTTAGCAAAGTGATCCATACCGATATAGATATAACCTGCAGCGGTGAGCTTTTCGATGGAGTGATGCAAGATATCGAGTTTGACCTCTGGTGAAGGTAAGTCTTCACTATTAATTTGACGTTGAGTTTTAAAGCGTTCAGGCATATGAGCATAGTTAAAAATCGACAGACGATCTGGATCGGCAATGTTAATTACTTTGTCTAATGTTTCTAAAAAGCTTTCGGTTGTTTGATGAGGCAAGCCGTAGATTAAATCAAGACTAATTGATTTAAATCCATGTTGGCGGGCAGCATCAATAACGGCAAATGTTTCACGTTCACTTTGAATGCGATTGACTGCTTTTTGAACCGTCGGATTAAAATCTTGCACACCAAGGCTAAGGCGATTGAAACCAATTTCTCGAAGTACTGCAATGGTTTCAGCATCGGCTTCACGTGGATCAATTTCAATTGAGAATTCCCCAGTGTCGTTTTCGGCTAAAGTGAAATGTTGGCGTGTTTTAGCCATCAGATCACGCATTTGTTGATGACTCAAAAAGGTTGGCGTGCCACCGCCCCAATGTAATTGTTCAACAATGCGAGACGAGTCAAACAACGCGGCTTGCATTTCAATTTCTTTATGAAGATTGGCTAGATACGGTTCTGCATGTTTACGATTTTTAGTAATAATTTTATTACATGCACAATAGAAACAGACGGTATCACAGAATGGCAAGTGAAAATAAAGTGATAGTGGGCCACCGCGTTGATTGGATAGCGCGATCTGCTGTTTATATTCAACGCTGGTGAAATTAGGATCAAATTCAACAGCTGTAGGATATGAGGTATAGCGAGGCCCAGCTTTGTCATAGCGTTGGATTAGATCTAAATCGAAGGTAATTTTTTGTTCCAAAACAGTAGCCTTATCGCATTAAACGTTTAATTATAGTCTGCCTGCAAGCAAAGTGATAAAAACTAGCACGATTATTGATTTCGATCATAGTGTGTCGCAGATGAGTGCAGTTAACGATGTGTGTACAAATAACGAAACCAGTAGCCGAGCCTCTTTCGCGGCTCAGCAACTATCGTGATACAGCAGATATCACCATAAAGAAAAAAAGTTTGCTTTGCAATTAGTGCTATGGGAATTGCTAGCAATGTTGTTAAGAGTATATATATAAGTGTGTCTGAGGTATCATTGTTTGTTTTTATTTGTATGATTGGCAGGCAGTTATGAAGGTTTTAGTCATTGGTAGTGGTGGTCGTGAACACGCATTAGCATGGAAATTATATCAATCACCACGGTGTACACAGGTTTTCGTGGCACCAGGAAATCCAGGTTCTGCAAATGAAGAAGGCATAGAAAACATAGCGATTGATGTTGATGACATTGACGGCTTAGTCATTTTTGCCAAGGATAATGACATTGGTTTAACCGTTGTTGGTCCAGAAGTACCTTTAGTTATGGGTGTGGTTGATGCCTTCACTGAAGCCGGTTTACGTTGTTTTGGGCCAACACAGGCCGCCGCGCAATTAGAAGCATCTAAAAGCTTCACAAAAGATTTTCTCGCTCGCCATAATATTCCTACAGCGGCATATAGTGTGTTTACCGAGGTTGAACCTGCTATCGCTTACATCAAGCAACAAGGTGCTCCTATCGTTGTAAAGGCGGATGGTTTGGCTGCGGGTAAGGGGGTAATTGTTGCCCAAACTGAGCAGCAAGCGATTGAGGCTGTTAAAGATATGCTTTCAGGCAATGCCTTTGGTGACGCCGGCCATCAAGTGGTTATTGAAGAGTTTATGGCAGGGGAAGAAGCCAGTTTTATCGTCATGGTCGATGGTAAAAATATTCTGCCATTAGCAACATCACAAGATCATAAGGCACGTGATAATGGTGACAAAGGTCCTAATACAGGGGGCATGGGTGCCTATTCTCCAGCACCAGTAGTGACGTCTGATATACATTCCCGTATTATGAAAGAGGTTATTGAGCCGACAGTTGCTGGTATGGCTGCTGATGGACGTCCATATACGGGCTTTTTGTACGCAGGTTTGATGATAGATCCAGAGGGAAATCCTCGTGTTGTTGAATATAACTGCCGTTTTGGTGATCCAGAAACCCAACCAATTCTATTGCGATTAAAGTCTGATTTGGTTGCGTTGTGTGAAGCTGCATTAGATGGTGAGTTAGATCAGGCTGAAGCACAATGGGATTCACGTGCAGCAATTGGCGTTGTGTTAGCTGCGGGTGGTTATCCTGATAAGTATAAAAAGGGTGATGTGATCAGTGGCATTGATGGCCTTGATAGTGCTGAAGCAAAGGTGTTTCATGCAGGAACAGCATTTGATGACGACGGTCATGTTGTGACAGCTGGTGGTCGCGTTTTATGTGCCACAGCATTAGGCAATACGGTAGCTGAAGCCCAAGAAAAAGCCTATGAAATGATCAAGCAGATCACATGGCATGACATGTATTATCGAACAGATATTGGTTATCGAGCGGTTGCTAGAGAGAAAAGCTAATTCGTAAATTTAACGTTTAAGGAGCAGACTGAATGTCAGTATCCCATCCTATTGTTGCTGTAACCGGGTCATCAGGAGCCGGAACATCAACAGTTAAGCATGCATTTGAAGATATTTTTCGCCGTGGTGGTGTCAAGCCGGTTGTTATTGAAGGTGATAGTTTTCACCGTTATGACAGGCAGGAAATGCGTGATGCGGTGGCAAAGGCGGAAGCGAATGGAGATACGTTAACGCATTTTGGTCCGGAAGCAAATTGCTTAGATCGCCTTGAAAACTTGTTCCAAACCTACTCTGAATCAGGTAAAGGTGAAAGACGCTTTTATATTCATAGCGATGGTGAAGGCATTCCTTTTGGTCAGCCTGCGGGTACATTTACGCCATGGGAAGAAATCGATCGTAATAGTGATTTGTTATTTTATGAAGGCTTACATGGCGGTGTTGTGACCGATGAAGTTAACATTGCTCAGTTTGTTGATCTATTGATTGGTGTCGTACCCGTCATTAACTTAGAATGGATTCAAAAGATTAAACGTGACTGCTCAAATCGTGGTTATTCACAAGAAGCTGTAATTGATATTATCCTGAAACGGATGCCTGATTATATTCATCACATTACTCCCCAATTTTCTCGCACACACATCAATTTTCAACGTATTCCATTGATTGATACATCTAATCCATTTGTAATGCGTGAGATCCCTTCGCCTGATGAAAGTTTGGTGGTGATTCGTTTTAAAAATCCTAAAATGGCTGATTTCCCATATTATTTAACAATGTTGAAAGATGCATTTATGTCTAGACCAAATAACATTGTTATTCCCGCTGTTAAAATGGGACTTGCAATGGAAATTATATTGACGCCATTTATTGAAGATATGATGGAGAAAAAACGTCAGCGCGGGTAAGCTAAGATAGTTTAAATGTAATAGTCGATACCGCTTTTTAGCGGTATCGTTGTTTTTATAGGTAGAAATCTATGCAATGGCGAATAAAACAAGCGGTCGCAAGCCTGAATCAGGGCGGTGTTATCGCTTATCCTACCGAAGCAGTCTACGGACTAGGTTGCGATCCTTGGGATCAGGATTCAGTTATGCGTCTTTTAGAAATTAAACAGCGCCCATGGCAAAAAGGACTGATTCTTATTGCCGCTGATTTTAACCAGCTCCAAGAGTTTATCAAACCGGTATCGGCTGAAATATTACAACAGCTTAATGCAACATGGCCGGGGCCAACGACATGGTTATTGCCAGCGCGTTTTGATGTACCTAAATTTATTACTGGCGAACATGACACAATAGCAGTACGTGTAACAGCCCATAAACAAACAGCCGCACTATGCCGCGCCTTTGGTGGTGCGATAGTCTCGACCAGTGCTAATCGAGCAACACGACGTCCGGCAAAAACTGCCTACCAAGTTAAATGGCAGTTACCTGAAGTTGATTTTGTTATGCCAGGGAAATGTTCTGGATCAAATCAGCCATCACAAATTCGAGATGCCCTTACAGGAGCAAGACTACGATGAGTCAGCCAGATATTAATGCGGTACGAGCTTACCTTTTGCAATTACAAGATTCGATTTGCCAGCAACTTGAGATTGTCGATGGTCGAGCTCAATTCATTGAGGATGACTGGGAGCGTGATGGTAATGGCGGCGGCGGTGGACGTACCCGTGTTTTAACTGATGGCGCCATCTTCGAGCAAGGAGGCGTTAACTTTTCTGAGGTTAGTGGCGATAATTTACCTGCTTCTGCCACTGCAAGCCGTCCAGAATTAGCCGGTCGTAGTTTTAAAGCAATGGGTGTGTCGTTAGTTATTCATCCACATAACCCGTATGTGCCTACATCACATGCTAACGTGCGTTTTTTCATCGCAGAAAAACAAGGTGAAGAACCAATATGGTGGTTCGGTGGTGGCTATGATTTAACCCCGTATTATGGCTTTGAACAAGATGTTATTGAATGGCACCAAACTGCCAAGTCTGCGTGTGATCCTTTTGGTGATAGGGTTTATCACGATTATAAAAAATGGTGTGATGATTATTTTTATATCAAACACCGTGATGAGCCACGAGGCGTCGGTGGCTTATTTTTCGATGATCTTAATCAAGGCGGTTTTGATCATTGTTTTGCATTTTTGCAAAGTGTAGGCAATAGCTATATTAAGGCTTATTTACCAATAGTGACGCGTCGAAAAGACACACCATATGGCGAGCGAGAACGTGATTTCCAACTCTATCGTCGTGGGCGCTATGTTGAGTTTAATCTGGTTTATGATCGTGGCACCTTATTTGGCTTACAGTCAGGTGGTCGTACCGAATCAATTTTGATGTCATTGCCACCATTAGTGAAGTGGCGCTATAACTGGCAGCCCGAAGCAGGCAGTGCTGAAGATGAGTTGTATCAGACGTTTCTGAAACCTCATGATTGGCTAAAATTAGCCGAAGGTAAATAGCCTTTTGATACAGATAAAAAAAAGCCCACGTTAACGTGGGCTTTTTAGTTCGATTACTTATTCGTCACTTGCAAGTGCCGCTAATTGATCGGCTTGATATTCGTTGATTAATGGTTCGATCACTTGATCAAGCGCTCCTTCCATAATTTCATCGAGTTTATATAAGGTTAAGTTGATACGATGATCGGTGACACGACCTTGTGGGTAGTTATAGGTACGAATACGCTCGCTACGGTCACCGCTACCAACAAGTGATTTACGTGTTTCAGCTTGTTCAGCATCTTGTTTTTCTTGTTGTGCTGCCATAATACGCGACTGCAATACCGACATCGCTTTAGCGCGGTTTTTATGTTGAGAACGTTCTTCCTGACATTCAACAATAATGCCCGTAGGAATATGGGTGATACGAATGGCAGAGTCAGTGGTGTTAACGTGCTGACCACCGGCACCTTGTGAGCGATAGGTATCTACTTTTAAATCGGCAGGGTTAATTACAACAGCATCTAATTCATCAACCTCGGGCAAGATCGCAACTGTACAGGCTGACGTATGGATACGGCCTTGAGATTCCGTTTCAGGCACACGTTGAACGCGATGTGCACCCGACTCAAATTTCAAACGCGAATATGCACCCTCACCTACGAGGCGAACAATGACTTCTTTATAACCACCATGTTCACCTTCTTGTGCATTGATAACTTCAACACCCCAACGACGTGATTCTGCATAGCGGGTATACATGCGGAATAAATCACCTGAGAAAATAGCCGCTTCGTCACCACCTGTTCCGGCACGGATTTCTAAAAAGATATTGCGAGCATCATTTTCATCTTTAGGAAGTAACAGTTTTTGAAGCGTTAATTCAAGCGCTTCGGATTCAGCTTGGGCTGAGGCTAGTTCTTCTTTTGCCATTTCACGCATGTCTTCATCATCTTCTTTAAGCATGACTTTGGCATCTTCAATTGAATTTAGGCAATTTACAAAACGACTAAAGTTAACTACAACAGGTTCAAGTTGTGCGTATTCTTGAGAGAGTTCTCGAAACTTGTTTTGGTTGGCCATGGTTTCAGGATCAGATAATAAACCACTAATTTCTTCATGGCGTTCTACAAGTGATTCTAATTTGTGTTTAATCGATTCTTTCACGGTGTTAATCCTTGATATTGAAGAGGCTTCTGGCCGCTTCGATCAAATTGTTTTCGGTATTTAATCCAGATTGACGTAATTGTCGGCTTGGTTCGTGGATTAATTTATTGGTGAGTGTGCGAGCAAGTTCAGTCACTACTTGATCTGGTTCTATACCTTGTTCTAATTGTTTTTTGGCTTTTGTAAGTAATAGCTCTCTTTCTCTTTCAGCCAGTTCTCTTATCGTTCTGATAACGGGCACAGCATCTTGTGCACGTAACCAAGCCATAAAGTGTTCAACTTGGCTGTCAATAATCTCTTCTGCTTGTTCGGCGGCATCACGTCGAGATTGTAAATTTTCTTCAATAATGTCGTGTAAATCATCAACGCAATACAGATAAATGTCGTCTAATTCACCGACTTCAGGTTCGATATCGCGTGGTATAGCAATATCTACCATAAAGATAGGTTTCCGTTTACGAATTTTCAATGCACGTTCGACCGAGCCTTTGCCTAAAATAGGTAATTGACTGGCGGTAGAACTGATAACAATATCTGCTTCAGCTAAATGTGCCGGCAATTCACTTAGACTGATGGCATAACCATCTAATTGCATCGCTAAATTATGAGCACGTTCTATGGTCCGGTTGGCAATGATGATGCGACCGATACCATTGTCAGCTAAGTGACGCGCAGCTAACTCTATGGTTTCACCCGCACCAATTAATAATGCGGTTGATTCAGATAATTTGCTAAATATTTGTTTGGCAAGACTGACCGCTGCAAATGCAACCGATACCGGGCTATTGCCGATTGCAGTATCAGTGCGAACTTGTTTGGCAACGGTAAACGCATGTTGGAATAAGCGTCCTAGTGATTTACCAACTGATTGTGCGTTGACGGCTTGGCTATACGCGGTTTTTATTTGGCCTAAAATTTGTGGTTCGCCAAGTACCATTGAATCAAGACCGGAAGCAACGCGTAATAAGTGGCGAATGGCATCGTTATTTTGATGGCAGTATAGATATTCAGACAGAGCACCATCGGGTTGATGGTGAAATTGATGTAACCAAGCGCTCAAAGTATCAACATTATCGTTATCAAGGTGACAATAAATTTCGGTACGATTGCATGTTGATACAATCACTGCTTCAATGACGCCAGGACACTGTTTTAGCGAGTTAAGCGCATCCGGCAACGCATCACAATTAAATGCAATGTGTTCACGAATCGCAACAGGTGCTGTTTGATGATTTATGCCGAAGGTGACAAGTTGCATATATTTTGATGATTTGTTGTCATAGAATTGCTGGTAGACTCTTACAGCTATTATTAATTAATGTTTTTGTTAGTTTTGTTCATTTAATGCACCATTCTATCAAAATCAATCGATCAGGTCGTTTTATTATGGAATTATCACATTTACGGTCGATGAAACTCCGTTACTTGGCTAAGTTGGGCGTTTTGTTGAGTGTATCAATGGGGCTTGTTGCTTGCGTCTCATCGCCTTCACAATCAGTGACTGAGCAAGTTAGCGCGACTGAACCCGTCAAGGTTGAACAGAGCAAGCCGGATGTAAAACCGTTGCCGCTTAATTCAGAGCTTGTTTATTATATTTTAATGGCGGAAATTGCTGGGCAGCGTGGTCAAATTGGTGTTGCAGCAGACTTATACGATAAAGCGGCAGAGTCTGTTGATTCACCCGCTTTAGCAGGAAGATCAACGCAAGTCGCAAACTTTACCCGAAATCAAGAACGCATCAATCGCGCTTTAGATCGCTGGATAGAAGTTGACCCTACCGATGCTGACGTCTATATCATGCAAGCACCATTTTTGATGCTAAAAAATGATTATGATGGTGTCGTTAAAGCGGTTGATAAGGCTTTAGGTTTGGCACCAGAACATGCACGCCAATATTTGGAGCAAGTTGCAGATAATTTGTCAGAACTGGCAAAACCAGAACAAGCCTTAGATGTAATTAAACAATTAAAAGCCTATCAAACGAATAATCCTGAAGCGTTATTTGTCTATGCGCGCCTAGCGGCATTTTTCAAACAAAATGAAGATGCCTTGACACATGTTAAACAGGTGTTAGCGCAACAGGCTGATCGTGAAGATGCCCTTGTTCTTAATGCCGAAATATTGCAAAACCTAGGCCGGGGTAGTGATGCACTAAGCTTGTTAAAACCTTTTGCGAGTAAAGAATCAGCAACCAGTGAACTTCGATTTGCTTATGCAAAGCTATTAGGAGAAAACGGTAAAATAAAACAAGCGCAAGCCGTGTTTGAACAAATTGCGCTAGAGCAGCCTAATAATGAAGAGGCACTGTTTGCTTTAGGTTTATTAGCGTTAGAAGATAGAGATGGCGAGCTAGCAAAAAATTATTTTA
The DNA here is from genome assembly GCA_041600795.1 of Methylophagaceae bacterium. Lineage (GTDB taxonomy): Bacteria > Pseudomonadota > Gammaproteobacteria > Nitrosococcales > Methylophagaceae. The sequence continues at coordinate 10,930 of JBFIJJ010000082.1, forward strand.
GTAAACTTGTTCAGATGGGCGATCCCGGTAAACAAGCATCTTATTTTATGGGATTGTCTGAAGAGTTAAACAAAGATATTGAAGCTGCACTTGTTTGGTATGCGTCTGTACCTGTGGAGAGTCCGCGCTTTCAAGCTGCCCAAACTAAGTATATAACCTTGCTCGCTGATAATGGACAATTAGATAAAGCGCGCTTACACCTTCAGTTGCTTAGAAAGGAAAATCCAGAACGTGCCAAGCAATA
>JBFIJJ010000083.1:0-11134 GCA_041600795.1 Methylophagaceae bacterium
AGTGCTGGAACAAACCAGTTGATTACTGATGGAATAAATAAAGCAAAGAATTCATGGAAATCGACCACGCCTTTTTGCCAAACCATTAAGGTTGTAATATCACCGAATGGACTAAAGGCACCGCCGGCATTAGCGGCAACAACAATATTTATGCATGCAATAGCGACAAATTTATGATTTTTGCCACCTACAGCCATTGCAACTGTTGCCATTAACAGTGCCGTTGTTAAGTTGTCTGCAATAGGTGAGATGAAAAACGCCAAAAGACCTGTCAGCCAGAAAATAGTTCGTAAAGAGAAACCTTGATTGACTAACCAACTTCTAAGGGCATCGAATACACCACGTTCCCCCATAGTATTAATATAGGTCATCGCGGCAAGTAAGAATAACAATAATTCAGCATATTCTTCTAGGTTATGTCGAATCGCTTGCTCAGCAGTATGTTGATCGCCATGCTGTGCGTAGATAACGGCAATCATTGCCCAAATAATACCGGCAGCGAACATCACCGGTTTTGATTTACGCATATGAATTTTTTCTTCAGCGATAACGAGGGCATAGGCAAAAACAAACAAGAATAAGGCGGCGTAACCGACCCAATGCCCCGTTAGATCGATTGTGTGCATTTCTTCAGAAGCAAATGAAAATTGGGGAAAAATCAATAACATGATGCTGGATAACAACGTTGTTATCGCGATGCTACGTGATGAAAAAAGCGTGGTCATAACGGGTTCCTTGCTATGCGGGTATTTTGATAAATTTGGTCAATCATACCTTGGTTATCTTTCTATGTGAAAAAATACTGGAAGGCTTACTTCATGACAGATTGGAAAAACCCAATTGATGCTTGTTCAACTAAGTCAAACACGTGCTCAAAGCCATTTTGTCCACCATAGTATGGGTCTGGTACATTTTTTTCTTTTAGCTCTGGTGCAAAGTCTAAAAATAATTTTATTTTTTCATGATATTGGCTTGGACTCGCATCCAATAAAATGTGGTAATTATCTGAATCCATAGCCAAGATGAAATCGAAATGTTCAAAATCCAAAGGAGCTACTTTTCGAGCTCTAATGTTACTTAGATCTATGCCTCGCTGGCGAGCAGTTTGCTGTGCTCGTGTATCAGGCATTTCACCCACATGATAGGCATGCGTTCCTGCAGAATCGACCATAAAATACTCAGCTTTACCTTGATCGGCAATTACTTTATTGAATACTCCTTCTGCTGTTGGTGATCGGCATATATTGCCCATGCAAACGAAAAGTACTTTTATTTGTTTCATAAGTTTCCTAGCAGTTATACCGTTAATAGTGAATGGTTAAGTCGTTTAAACGTTAATTCAGCACAATTTACCTTTAAGCTGATTGAGGCACAACCATACATTTTGATATGGTCGGCATATGATTGATTACACTGATTAATTTCTCAATAGTAGTGATTAACTATGGCAAATCCACCGGTTTTCAAATACAGACGAAAGAGGGGGAGACGTCAATAAAACTATGCTATTGGCTAGTTTTTTCACGATTTTGTGATATAGTCGATCTTAATGAAACCCACACCCTGTTTCAGGTCAAGAATCTAGTATAGACAGGGATTTGCACGTGAACAATAAACGATTTCCGCCGCTGGTAATCAAAGTCTACGGGGAGCAGGCAAATGAATTTATTCGTCATGAGCCTTCCCTTACCAAACAGGGCTACTCCCTAGAATCAACTCAAGATATAGAACAACTCTTTAATCAATCTGAATTATCAGATATTTCAATTGTAAATTTAACCTCGTTAGAACGATCACATCGAGATAGTTTAGTTGAGCTGTCGAAACCCTTCCTTGTTTATAACTTCGACGATAAGTTTAGCTTTAATGCCGATGATCTGTTGTTACAGAAGGCGGTAGGTTATTTTGTTGACAGGCCTTCATCTAAAGATATTAGCCTTAAAGTAGAATTAGGTTTATTACTGCACGAAGAAAGACGGAAAATTAATAAAAGATTCATCGACATTAATCATAAATTTGAAGCCAATCGTAATATTGGTGTCGCCATTGGATTAGTAATGGCACACGGTGATCTGCCTGCACAAGAGGCATTTGAATTTTTAAGAAATATTGCCAGAAATAAACGTTGTCGCGTTAATGATGTCAGCAATGCTCTGATAATAAATCAAACGGCCGAAATAAAATCGCAACATAAACATTTCAACAATTTAAGTTCAATTAAGCAGTGGCTTGAAGAAAACATTCTGATTAATCATGACCGCGAGTAGAGTATGAGAATACAGCATGTAGCGACGCCTCTTATCGTTTCAATATTGTATTTTGCACTTGCGGTAGTTTCATTGAACTTTGCCACGGTAGAGGGAAACGCAACACTAATATGGTTTTCATCTGGATTAGCTGTAGCAGCTGTTGCTTGCTATGGTCCCAGTATTCTATATGGTGTTTATCTTGCTGGTTTTCTGGCTAGTAAATACACGGGTAATACCACTGAAGTTTCCTTATTAATTGCACTGGGTAATACGCTTGAACCGTTAGTTGCTTTGTTGGTATTGGATAGATTTCAGTTTTCAGCCAAACTGCATCATTTAAAAGATTATTTGGTACTGATCTGTTCAGGCATGGTTGGGGCGATAGTTAGTGCACTTCTGGGGGGGACGGCTTTACTACTTGCTGGCTATATTGGTCATGATTTAGTGTTGTCCGTAATGACTCATTGGTGGATGGGCAATACTATCGGTGTAATATTATTGGCACCATTACTCTTATTGCTTGCCCAAACTTCATTTTATCAGCTGATCAAAACTAGTTACATAGAGCTTTCGTTATTGTTATTAGTTGCTTTATACCTATCATTAACATTATTTGCTGGTATTCCACTTTTGGGGTGGGATAGCCAAAATCACTACGAACATTACATTATGATTGTTTTGATATGGGGCCTGATTCGGTTTAATCATCAAACAATTTCATTGATTATTATGATGTTTTTTTCAATGGGTGTGTGGGGCTTTGTTCAACAGAAAGGCTTTTTCTTTAATGGCCCTGAATCGGTTAATCAAGATATTCAAACCTTATTTCAATATATTTTTATTCTCAGCCTTGGTTCAATGAGTGTTGCCTATATGTCAAAAAAGCAAGGCACACTCTCACAGGCTTTAGTAAAGTGTCAAACTGAAATCTATATTTTTAATCAAGATGATTTACAGTTTGAGTTCATTAATCAGTCTGCGTTATCAAATCTTGGCTTATCGAATGAACAATGGCAGAAATTAACCATTTTAGATATTCAATCTCCTGAAACACGGCACTACGTTTCAAACATATTAGAGTCATTAAAACAGAGTGAGACACCATTTGAAATCTATCAAAGCTGGCATTTACGGCGTGATGGATCAAGCTATCCGGTTGAAGTAAGACTTCAACAAACAGAGCAAGCAGGTCATCGGTTTTATTTAGCAACAGCAAATGATATTTCAGAGCGTTTAGAACATCAGATGTATAAAGATTTGGGTGATAACGTGTGTGAACATTCAACTCAGGCCGTTCTAATTTGTGATGGAGATACTCACATTATCAGAGTAAATCCAGCGTTCATTGCTATTACGGGTTACTCTGCTGATGAAGTCATTGGCACTAAACCAAATTTACTTAAGTCTGGCAAACACGACAAAAGCTTTTTTCAAGCGATGCACACTAAGCTGGATCGAGAAGGTGAATGGAGTGGCGAGTTATATAATCGACACAAATCTGGGCATATATACTTAATTCATATGACCATTAAGAAAATAGTCAATGTTGTTGGTGGACAAGTCCATTATGTTTCTATGTTCTCGGACATTACTGCGGAACGCGAACATACTTTGCAGCTTAAGCATAGTGCAGAACATGATCTGTTAACTGCCTTACCAAATCGTAAAAGGTTACAAGAAGAATTTAAATACGCTTCAGCAATGGCAAATCGCCAACAGCAAAAAGTAGCATTACTTTTTCTAGATTTAGATGGTTTCAAACCGATTAATGATACCCACAGTCATCAAATTGGTGATCGGGTTTTGCAGAAAATAGCAGAAAGATTAAACAATACAGTGCGTGACAGCGACATTGTGTGTCGAATTGGTGGCGATGAATTTATCATATTAATGACTAATATTGATGATGAAAGCGTAAGTCATATAGTCCTAAATAAAATTAAGAAAAATATTGCACAACCTATGTATATAGAAGGGCTAACATTACAATTATCGGTTAGTATTGGCGTGGCATTTTATCCAACAAATGCAGCCGATTTAGATAGTCTAATCAGCATAGCAGATGAAGAAATGTACCAAGATAAACAGTCCGAAAGAACTAAAAACATTTAGGTCTTATATTTCAGCTAGAAGACGTTCAATCATCGATTCTGCCTGACCCAGATAACCGCTACCAAATAAATTAACATGGTTAATGATATGGTATAGATTGTATAAAATTTTACGAGTGTGGTAACCCGGGTCAAGTGGGTAATGAGAGTGATAGCTGTCATAAAAATCACTACCAAACCCACCAAATAACTCTGTCATTGCAATATCTGTTTCTCGATCACCGTAATAGCTGGCAGGATCGAAAATAACAGGATTACCCAACTCATCTGCTGCAGCATTACCTCCCCACAAATCGCCATGAAGTAATACCGGATCAGGTGAATAACCATCAAAAAAACGAGCGACATTTTCCATAAGTAATGCGCCCTTATCTTGGAGTCGACCTCGATATCCATTTTTTGCTGCGATCTGTAACTGTTTACCTAAGCGATGTTGTTGCCAAAATGTCGCCCAGTCATGCTCTCTTACATTGATTTGAACTGTGCTGCCAATGGTGTTTTCACGATGCCAACCAAAATAGGATTGCTGGTGTTGATGCAATTGGGCAAGTTGCATACCTAATAATTTACCTGCGTTGTTGCCCAATCCTTTAAGTTTGATATATTCGAGTGCTAAGTAACTGTGACCATCAACAACGCCATAACAAATTACATGAGGTACACGCACACAGTTCACTTGTGCAAACTCAGTTAGCGCTTCGGCTTCCGCTGTAAACATGTCGACCAAATTAGCGTGATTGAGTTTAATAAAATAACTATTGTCGGCAGTTTCTAGTTTATAGGCTGTATTGATACAACCACCACTAATTGGACTTGTTGTGTAGTTAGATAACGTAGTGCCAGTAGCATGTTCAATATCTGTAATAATTTGCTTGAAATATGTCATGGGCTATCCTTCGGTCGGAGATATTGCTAAATTGTATTTCATAGCTCTGTCAATAATGGATGATACATAGCTTTTATTTATCAGTTTATTGTCAAAGAGGTGAATAATATATGGCTGAAAGTGATATCACACATGCCGCTCATGATAGCTTTTTACCACATGGCACCTGTATTTCATGGGATATGCCGCTATTGTCTCTGTATGTCATTTCTGACTTTTTAATTGTTTTAGCCTATTTTTCGATTCCAATCGGAATTATCTATTTTGTTAATAAACGCAATGATCTCGCATTTAAGCCAGTATATTACTTATTTGCTGCTTTTATTTTGGCATGTGGTTTGACTCATGCAATGTCAATTATAACCATATGGTTTCCTTTATATTACCTTGCCGGCGTCATTAAGTTGATAACCGCAATTGTGTCGGTGACAACGGCTGTCTATCTTGTTCCACGACTTCGAGAGTTAGTTCAACTTCCTGATTTCAATGAACTTATTAAGATAACGCAACAATTGAAAAAAGAAAATGCTCAACGCCAACATGTTGAGCAAGATTTACTTACCAGTCAGCAAACCTTAGCCGAATCAAATCAGCTACTTAAAACGGTACTGGATGCTGTGCCTGTTCGTTTATTCTGGAAGGATAAAGATTTAAATTATTTGGGTGCAAATCGATTATTTGTTCAGGATGCAGGTGAAGATTCGGTTGAAGACTTAATCGGTAAATGTGACTTTGATATGCCGTGGACCAATGAGCAATCTATTGCTTACCGTGAAGACGATAGACAGGTTATGGAGACGGTTACTGAAAAGTTGCATATTCAGGAACAACAGCTAGATTCAAGTGGTAAAGATAAATGGGTGATCACAAATAAAGTGCCATTGATTGATAGTCAAGGAGACGTTATTGGAATACTAGGTTCGTATGAAGATATCAGTGAACGTAAGGAGATGGAACAAGGATTGATACAAGCTAAAGAGGCTGCAGAAGAGGCTAGTAAGGCAAAAAGCCAATTCCTGTCGCGTATGAGTCATGAGTTAAGAACGCCATTAAATGGCATTTTGGGTTTTGCTCAACTGCTTGAATCAGAACACCTCACCGAAGATCAAAAAGACAGTATTGATATGATCTCTTCTGCAGGTAAGCATTTATTGGCATTGATTAATGATATTTTGCAGTTGGCGAGCATCGAAAGTGGCAAAGTTGAGGTGTCGATCGAAGCAATAGAGCTTAAATCCATTTTTCATGAGGTTTTGCCATCAATTGAAACGCAGATGTTAGATAACAATCTTACATTGTCAGTTGAAGGTGACGATAATGTTTGGGTGGCTGCTGATCGAGTTAAGTTAAAACAGCTACTCTATAATCTTCTATCTAACGCGGTTAAATATAACAAACCAAATGGTTTGATTAGGATGAGTGTTGCCTTACTACACGACCATGTTCGTCTATCGATAAGTGATACTGGTGAGGGAATTGTAGAAGGTGATCTTGACGCTTTATTTGAGCCATTTAATCGCTTAAATTACGAAAACTCTAAGATTGAGGGAACAGGTATAGGACTTACCATTAGCCAACAATTAGCACATCTTATGGGGACAGAATTAAACGTAAAAAGCAGGGTAGGAGAGGGAACTACATTTTGGTTTGACTTAGCTAAAGAAAACGCACCGGAAGATCACCTAATTGAGGCTAAATCAACACATTCACTTGCTTTAAAATCAGAAGATGAAGGCCGACTGACACTATTATATGTTGAAGATAACCCTGCAAATATGATGCTGATTAGACAATTAGTCACCCATATTGAGGGTGTTACCATGGTTGAAGCCGTAGATGGAGAACAAGGTATAGAAATGGCTAAGATGTTTAGACCCGATATTATTCTAATGGACATCAATCTACCTGGCATAAACGGATTTGAAGCATTAAAAGCGATCAAACAGCTTCCTATGAAACCACACTTAAAAGTGGTCGCTGTATCAGCAAATGCAATGGCAACCGATATCGGCCGAGGTCATGAGGCAGGATTTGATGACTATATAACCAAGCCGATAGATATGGAAAAAATGTTCGCATTGATCACAGGGATTAAAGCTCAAATAAAGCCTAAACATTAGGTTTTTAGGAAATCAAAATAAAAGGTGGTCTTATGAATGACAAGCAAAAGGTGGCAATTCATGCTGCCCAAGTGATCCAAAACGATATGATTGTCGGATTAGGCACAGGCTCAACCGCAAATTATTTCATTGAAGAACTAGCACGCAAACAACAAGAACAAGGTTTACATGTTCAATGCGTTGCCAGTTCAATTGTTAGCACCATTAAAGCTCAAGAACTTGGTTTACCAGTTGTTTCAATTGAACATATTAGCCGACTTGATATCTACGTTGATGGTGCTGATGAAGTCACCAACGATAAGACATTGTTAAAAGGTCGTGGCTATGATTTGGTTAAAGAAAAATTATTAGCCAAAGCCAGTGATACATTTTTAGTGTTAGTTGATAATAGTAAGTTAGTATCGCGCATTGGCCAGAACTATCCAATACCTGTCGAAGTTATGCCTTTTGCATGGAAATTAGTGCACTCTTCAATTGTAAAAGCCGGTGGTCAAGCACAGTTGAGAGCAAATGCCGCAGGTGATGGTTTAGCCATAAGCTCACACGGCAGTTTGGTATTAGATGCACATTTTCCAGACACTGTTAGTGCATCAGAATTAAACCAACTATTAAGTTCAATTTCCGGTGTGGTCGAACATGGTATTTTTGAGTCATTAGCGACAAGTGTATTTGTAGCTGACAATGGCGTGGTTACAGAGCTATAAAAGAATGGTTAAACTACAACTTTATCCAATAACATTATTTCATTATTCGTTTAATTGCTTCTGTTGCCAATGGTTTTGCCCAGTCTGGCATGGATTCGATGGGAGCATGTTTGAAAACATTCCCTTGAAAAGAAAATAAACATACGGGATATGGACCGCTATCATCTTTAGGTATTGAGTTATCAATTACGACTACCGCAGAACAACGTGGAATCAACCCCATCATATTATGAATAGAATTTGTCCATCGTTGTCTTATTTTATCTTCAGGGATGTCATGGCCTCCCTGAATGACCCGTTCATTAACTCGTTGGATATGAAGTTCAAGAGAATCGAGCCCACAGTAGAAAATACGTACTTCTTGCCCTCTGTCTATAGCCTCATGGAGTTTTTGGCAAATTGAGTTGCCACCAAGCGTTGTTTCAAAAGTGTAATCATGAACTTCCTCCACAGCGCGACTAAGCTGCTCAAATCCTATTTGCCACGCTTTTGAATTAGCTTCTTCAATAGATAAGCTTGTATCATCCTTCCTTAACTGTTGGGCTACTTCATCCGGGTTAAAATAATCGCCCTCATCAGTATTACGAATATATGCACCAGCTACGGTACTTTTCCCTGCTCCATTAACTCCTGCAATGACGGTAATCACTTAGTTTCTGTTGCTCCAGCTTGATAGCTTGCACGCAACTCTTCCCCTGTTGCCGAAAATAAGTCGTCTGCGGCACGTTTTGATGCAGGTGAGATAATACGTTGATAAAGCACTTCATAAGCATTTGCTGCTTCTGCGATTTCTTTCTCTTGGAGCTTTTTCACGAGTACTGAGTACATTTCTTTCATATCTACGAGTTCTTCATAATGAGCGACACTCATTACAACGGCGGTGTCTCGTTTACGTAATTGCAGGCGTTTTACTTCTCCTTTTGATATTTCAATAAGCGAGGACTCAATACTGCGCCCAAAATCACGACCACCTTTACTGTGTAACAGCGAAGAGGGAGATAGCCAGTTAAGCTTATTATTAAGAAGATATTTTGCACGTTCAACAGTATGATTTTCTTCGGGCGTATTTCCAATGCGTGTCATAGAGTGTGTAGCCATAATAAAAGACCTTTTATTTACAGAGTATCTACTCGTGCGAACAATTATATCGTCAAAAGTGACACAAGTTCCACTTTTATACTAAAGTGACACTTGTTCGTGGGCGTGAAGGGATTAAGCTCCAGCTATTTGTTGCAAAATTGAAGTTGCAATGAGCCTGATAAACTTTTTTTCGACTATATAATATGACTAATGAAATAAAAGCTTATTACGAAATGACAAATGAAGTGGCACTAAAATTTTACATAACTTAACAATGTATGTTTTAATTCCCTAATAGTTTTCTCGGACAGGCAAGATGCCATGTCTAAATTCTAAGGATTAGAATTAAAGCACTAGTATGGATACTGGACTTACAACACTTGTCGCAATCGCGCGCTTTCACCAATTACCTGCCGAAGCAGAACAGCTCTCCCATGAGTTTGGTCAGCCAGGCGAAGTATTTTCTGATACAGAAATTTTACGAGCAGCCAAAGCGCTTACCTTAAAAGCAAAACACCTCAAACCAGAATTAGCTGAAATAAAATCAGCCATGTTGCCTGCCATTGCCAAAGCAAAAGATGGCAGTTATTTCATCCTAGCTAAAATTGCTTTTACAGACGTTAATACCCAAGAAAAGAGTAACGAAAAATCAGCGGTATTAATTCAAGATTTACGTGAACAATCTCCTAAAACACTTTCCCTAGAAGAATTCAAAAGCCTGTGGTCAGGTGAGCTAATTGCCCTAACACGACGCCATGGTTTAGGTGAAAGCCTGCAACAAAAGTTTGATATTTCTTGGTTTATCCCCTCGCTGGTTAAATACCGCTTTATTAGACATGCTTACCATGTCATTAAAACAGCAATACCAACTTAAAGAAGACAGTATTCAACTTGAACTTAAACAAATGCGTATTGAGCAAACACAAGACTTAGCAGCGCAACGCCAACAACTCAAACAACTTAAAGCCGCAGCGACCGAAGTCAATGAACAGCTCAATACTCTGATAGCTCAAACTAAAGGTGACACCTTAACAACCTTATCTGAACTGGAGCGACAAACAGCTTCTTTACATGAAGAGCTGACAAAGGCGACAGATTTAAATGCCAAACAAATGCTGTATGCCCCAGTATCAGGGCAAGTACAAGAACTTGCGGTTAATACCGTTGGTGGCGTGGTCACAGCTGCCCAACAATTGATGTTGATTGTGCCCGATGAACAACAACTGGAAGTGGAAGTATTCTTAGAAAACAATGATATTGGATTTGTGCACGAAGGTATGGCAGCTGAAATCAAAATCCACACCTTCCCCTTTACCAAATATGGTTTGATAGAAGGTGAAGTCACTACTGTATCCAATGATGCGACAGTCGATGAGCAACGTGGTCTTATTTACGGTATGCATCTGTTAATGAAAAAAAATACCCTTTGGGTCAATAACAAAGAAGTTAGGCTTATGCCTGGCATGGCCGTGACAGCTGAAGTGAAAACAGGCACAAGACGTATTATTGAGTTTTTCTTGGCGCCACTGCTGCGTTATAAGCAAGAGAGTATTAGGGAGCGATAGATGGAGCTTAATTTTTTTGGGATGACATTATTATGATTGGACTTGTTGCATTTACTATATTAGGTCTTTATTTATGGGGGTGCTACCGCATTACCAGATGGGCTAATAACAAAGCAAAAACTAAGGGGATTGCTACATGGAAGTATGCTGTTCCTGCAGCTCTTCTAAGTTATGGCTTATTATTTTGGGATTGGGCGCCAACGCTTGCCACACATCAGTATTTATGTATGACTGAAGGCGGATTGACTGTTTTAAAGCCTATTGAGCAGTGGCAAAAAGAAAACCCAGGTATAGCTGAAACCCTTACTCCTATTGAACGAGCTAAATGGCAACACGAAGGTAATATCACACGTGTTCCGCTTAACGAGCGATTTATCTGGGAGTTTGAAGACTCTACACACTGGTTCGGCATCCATGAA
>JBFIJJ010000084.1:0-11051 GCA_041600795.1 Methylophagaceae bacterium
ATACAACAGGTGCAGAGTGGTTTACTCCAACAAATGAATTGTTGGAGTATATAAATATAAATGCAGTTAAACCTGAAAGTCTTGGTTTATACAAAATAGTAAGCTCCCCAATAAACAGAGAGGTTTAATGCTTAACAGGCGCAGGCAAAATCGCACACCATGTGTGCTGGACTCGCAACAAGTTGCTCGCCTTTGCTGCGGGCGTTAATCAATCAACTACAAAGTCACTATATGACTACATCATCACCGTTTTTTACGCTCTAGAAAATCAGCTAATGACATAGCTTTATCTGTTGTATTTAATATTGCATGTTGCTCATCAGTCACATTAATAAAGCGTGCTAGACCATCTTCCAGAAATAAATCTGGTGAATAAAACCGTTGTTCAGCGCCGTCTTTGTCTGTTGCCTGTTTTTGTTGGATATTTAGCTGCCATGCAAGTTCTATCGCCAAGTCGTCATCTAGCGCATCTAATCCTCGTCCCGATAAAATCTTCTTAATATAAAGCTCAACCTGACCAACCTGCTGTTGAACACTTACATCAATATTTCTAACCCATTCACTCGTCTGAATTCGTTGATGAAAAAGGTTAAAGGTACGGGCTACTTGATCACTAGTAATCTCACCTTGCTTTAATAGTAACTCGATGAATTCATTGGCCCATTGTTCACATATAAGTTGTGCTAGCTTGTCTTGTGTTGGTACAAGATCGAAGGGTATCAATAAGGTAAATCGGCTGTGTGCTTCAACAGCAATCACGGTTGCATGTTGTCGCCAATTATCAGTGAAGATAACATGACATTGCCATGAAACGATGTTGGCATCGGTCACTAACGGCTGTGTACCTAGTTGTTTGCCATCACTACTTGGCAATGTAGGTAAGTCTGTTTTTAACCATTGACACAGGGCATTGCTGGCAGAAAATAGAGGCGTAGTTTTAGCTAACATAGATTGATTATATTCAATATTAAAAAGCAATCGCTAGTTGATATTATTAATTTATTTGAGATAAAACGATACGTTATTTATATCGGTAAAAACACCAGTGATGCCGCTTTTAATACCACTGTTTTAATTAGATGACCGGTTTCATGAGACATAATTTCAGCCAAGTTATCTTGTGTTGCAATCATTCTTCCAAGTAATCGCTGATAGCTTAAATTACGCTGCTCATTATCTAAACTATCGCTCAGAATAAGTAATTTGCCATTGATGTCACGGTTCTCGGCAAGCATCCATGCCGCAATTTCAAGGTTGCGGGCACTGTTATATAACTTTTGTTGATCAATTGTCGTTAAATAATAAAACTCAGTGTGATTATCATAAGACGCCATCAGCATTCTTCGAAGACCAACAATAAATGGCAAGATACGATCACTGCCCTGATAGGTTTCATCTAAGGCGATCCGAACAATATCGGTCGGTTTCATATTCTGCCATTGTGGAAAACCTTCATCATTTGCTTTTGCAAACACCAGTGCAACACTATCTTCTATCGAGCGCTTGTGTTTGTCATGACGGCCATAGGGATTACGATAATATAACTTGATCATCAAGGCTTTCAGATCTTTCATGACTGCACGCTGATGAATTTCTATGACTTCGTTAATGTCACTTTTTGCCAAGCGTGAAATAAGTGCATCACCTGGATCACTTGCAACGACTTTCTGTTGGGCACAGCCTGCTGTGATACTGACCAATAACAATGTCATTGCAAGCTTAAAACATCTCATTGCCTAAACAATCTCATCAACTAGGCTTTGCACTGATGACGGTATCTGGGAAATCTGCAAATATTGCTGAACGCCTTTAGGTAACGCAGGTGGTAGAACCGCTGGTAGATTTTTATCCGACTCTGATGAGCTTTGATCTTGTGTCGCGAAAAAACGCACAAATCGGGCTTGCTGACTATCATTGGTTGTAATTTCTAGCTGTTTAGTCGCAGCAGATATTACAGGGAGTGTTTGATTTTGATCTTGTTCTTCAACCTCAAAAACAGGCTGCGAATCAATAGTAACAGGAACTCTAGCACGATCATTCTGAGCACTATCAGGCCTGATATTAAATGCTGATGTGAGCTGTGAACTATTGATTTGCATGGCTATCTGTTTCTAATTTACCTGCTTATGACGTCTTGGGCGGGATGAATGTTTATTTGACTTATTATCACCCTGTTTGTGACGAAGTGGTGGCCTTTTTTCTGGTTTTATCGGTGGTTTTGGTTCTAATAATACTTCATCTGCTGTCGTCGCTACCGGCAATTTATGCTTAATATACTGCTCAATTTCTGGCAATGAAAACACATATTCTTCACAGGCAAACGTGACAGCAACACCACTTGCACCTGCGCGAGCTGTTCTACCAATACGGTGTACATAGTCTTCTACATCTTGAGGTAAGTCATAGTTAAATACATGACTCACTTCAGGAATATGTAAGCCCCTAGCCGCCACGTCAGTAGCAACTAGAAATGGAAACTCACCATCTTGAAACTTTTTCAATAAGCTTTCGCGTTTCTTTTGGGGCACATCACCCGATAACAGCGCCGCTTTGTGACCATTTCCTTCTAAATATCCCCATACCGTATCAGCCGCTTTTTTCGTGTTTACAAACACGATGCCACGTTGTGGTTGTAAACGTTTTATCAACGCCAATAATAAGGGGATTTTTTCTTCATTTGCAGGATAATAAACGCTTTCTTCAATTCTATCGCCAGAGACATTGTCTGAAACAACTTGCACCTTTTCAGGGTTATTCATGTGTTCGTAAGCAAGTTCCGTTACTTTGTAACTCATGGTCGCTGAAAATAGCATTCCTAAACGTTTACTTGGTTCAGGAATACGACGTAGGAAAAAGCGCACATCTTTGATAAAACCTAAATCAAACATACGATCAGCCTCATCCAATACTATAACTTGAATGTATTTGAGATTGAATACGTGCTGTTTGTGATAATCCAATAAACGACCTGGTGTGCCAATTAAAATATCAACACCTGCTGTTATCGCTGCTTTTTGTTTTTCATAATCTTTGCCGCCATGGGCAACTACAATTCGTAAGTTGGCTTCAGAATTTAATAATTCAGCATCTTTAGCAATTTGAATGGCTAGTTCGCGTGTTGGCGCCAAAATAAAGGCTCGCGGTTGTTTGCCATTCCAATTTGCAATAGGCTCAGATGTCAGCAATCGTTGAAATGTAGCGAGTAAGAACGCGATGGTTTTACCTGTACCAGTTTGCGCCTGCCCAGCAACATCTTGTCCTGCCAGCAATAATGGTAAGGATTGAGCTTGAATCGGTGTACAAAACTCAAATCCCGCTCTACGTAAACCATTGTGGAGGGTTTCATGCAAAGGTAGTGATGAAAATGCTTGCTCAGTTAGATGTGTACTCATAGAAATACTTGCAATACCTTTGATGATAGGAAAAAATGTTAGCCAAGATTGGATAGCGTGAGTATAGCCTTCCAATTACTTATATACCACTGGAGAAAAAACATGAGCGAAAATGTCACCAAAGTGACTGATGGCGACTTTGAAAGCCTAGTATTACAGTCGGACTTACCTGTATTAGTTGATTACTGGGCAGAATGGTGTGGTCCTTGCAAAATGATCGCGCCTATCCTAGAAGAAATTGGTGCTGAATATGCTGGCAAACTCACTGTCTGCAAATTAAACATTGATGAAAATCCAGACACACCACCACGCTACGGTATTCGCGGCATTCCAACTTTAATGTTGTTCAAAGATGGTGAAGTAGAAGCAACTAAAGTTGGTGCTTTAACTAAATCACAATTGTCTGCATTTTTAGATAGCAATATCTAACAAACTTATAAAACAATGTAGCTTCTTACTGATGCTACATTTAGATTTTATATCTACACCAAATATCAACGCTGGAGGACTGGTTATAGCTTTATGACCAGTCCTTTTGTGTTTTCACCACACTGATGACAAAGAATTTAAGATGGATGTTTCTGACCTGCTGAACGATCTAAACAAACCTCAACGTGAGGCCGTTGCCGCACCGTTAGGTCATGCTCGGATATTAGCGGGAGCTGGCAGTGGTAAAACACGGGTCTTAGTTCATCGCATCGCTTGGCTGATTCAAGCTGAAGGCTTTTCACCCGCCAACATCGTCGCTGTAACATTTACCAATAAAGCTGCTGCAGAAATGCGTGGTCGTATTGAAGAAATGTTGGGATACCCTATTGGTGGCATGTGGGTTGGCACCTTCCATGGTTTAGCGCATCGGTTATTGCGTTCACATTGGAAAGAAGCTGATTTACCTCAGAGTTTCCAAATTCTGGATAGTGACGATCAACAACGCATGTTGAAACGCATTATCCGTTCGATGGAACTGGATGAGTCACAATGGCCAGCTAAACAAGCGCAGTGGTACATCAATGCCCAAAAAGATGAAGGTTTAAGGCCTAAACATATTCAGGCAGGACATGATCCCTATTCACAAAAAATGTTGGCCATCTATCAAGCCTATGAAGATGCATGCCAACGTGCTGGCGTGATTGATTTTGGTGAGATTTTATTACGTAGCCATGAACTGTGGCTAAAACGCCCAGACATCTTGGCGCACTACCAACAACGTTTTCAACATATTCTGGTGGACGAGTTTCAAGATACCAATGCCATTCAATATGCTTGGATCCGTTTATTAGCCGGTGACACTGGCAACTTATTTATTGTCGGTGATGATGACCAGTCTATTTATGGTTGGCGCGGTGCTCGCATTGAGAATATTCAAAAGTTTCATCATGATTACCCGTCAGCAATCAGCATCCGACTAGAACAAAACTACCGTTCAACGGGTAATATTCTGGCAGCAGCTAATGCAGTGATTGCTAACAATAGTGAACGCTTGGGTAAAGAACTGTGGACAGCGGATGATGATGGTCATTTAGTACAACTTTACAATGCTTACAATGAACGGGATGAGGCTAGTTATCTAGTCGAACAAGTCAGGACTTGGGTTAAGGAAGGCGGTCAACGTTCTGACAACGCCGTGTTATATCGTTCAAATGCACAATCACGGATTATTGAAGAAGCCTTATTACAAGCCAATATGCCTTATCGGGTCTATGGCGGCCTACGCTTCTTTGAACGCGCTGAAATTAAAGATGTCTTGTCCTATTTACGCTTAGTTGCTAATCGTAATGATGATGCCGCCTTTGAACGTGTGGTCAACACACCGACACGTGGCATTGGCGCAGCAACACTGACGCAACTTCGTCAATATGCACGTGAACAAAATCAAACTTTATGGCAAGCAGCTACCGCTTTATTAGATGCCAAGTTTTTTAGCGCTCGTGCCGGCAATGCTCTGTCTGGCTTTTTAACCTTAATCGATTCTCTGACGCCGATTGACGATAATTTACCTTTGCATGAACTCACCTCATTAGTGATTGATGAAACTGGTTTACGTGAGCATTTTGCCAAAGATAAAACTGAAAAAGGCCAAGGCCGTATTGAAAACTTGGATGAGTTGATTAATGCAACTCGTCAATTTACCTTGCCTGACGATGTTGATGAGATGCCGTTATTAGATGCATTTTTGTCTCATGCCGCGCTTGAAGCGGGCGAAAACCAAGCCGATCAATGGGAAGACTGTGTCCAACTAATGACCTTACATTCAGCTAAAGGCTTAGAATTCCCCGTTGTATTTATGGTAGGAATGGAAGAAGGGTTATTTCCGGGACAAAAATCCAGTGATGACCCTGCTCGACTGTCTGAAGAACGTCGCCTGTGTTATGTCGGCATGACGCGTGCTCGTGAAAAACTCTATTTACTCCACACCGAGTCACGGTTTTTATATGGTTCGGAAATGTCACCGACACCATCGCGGTTTTTGCGTGAAATTCCTAAAGAACGCATTGAAGAAATTCGAGCTCGCCAAAACACCGTGAGCAGTGGTTATTCAGCTATACCACCTAAGCACACCATGACTATGAATGAAACTGGATTTCATCCTGGTCAACAAGTACATCATCAAAAATTTGGACCCGGTACGGTTATTGATACCGAAGGTTCTGGTAAAAGTGCTAGAGTACAGGTCAATTTTAAACATGCCGGTAGCAAATGGTTAGTATTAGCCTATGCTAATTTAGACGTAATTTAACAGTAGGAACACACCATGTTTCATCGCGCCATTATCCGATTTTTTATTATTATGCTCAGTGCCCTTGTTCTATCGGCATGTGGTCCAGAAAATGACAATAAAGCCACTGCATCTGACCAGACGAGTACTAAACAATATCATTGGAAGATGGTGACAACATGGCCTCCTGGTTTTCCAGTATTACAAGAAGGTGCTGAACGTTTCGCTAAAAATATCAAAGACATGAGCAATGGCAGACTTGATATAAAAGTCTATGCCGGTGGCGAACTTATTCCACCATTACAAACATTTGATGCCGTATCACAAGGCACAGTTGAAATGGGTCACGGTAGTGCCTATTACTGGGCGGGCAAAGTACCGGAAGCACAATTCTTCTCGACAGTTCCTTTTGGTATGACTGCCCGTGGTATGAATGCATGGCTGTATGATGGCGGTGGTTTAGAGCTTTGGCGTGAAGTCTATAAGCCTTTTCATGTTATCCCCTTCCCGCTTGGCAATACTGGCGTTCAAATGGGTGGCTGGTTTAATAAAGAAATTAATTCATTAGCTGATATCAAAGGTCTTAAAATGCGTATTCCAGGCCTTGGCGGCAAAGTGTTTGCTAAAGCCGGTGGTAACCCTGTTTTACTTGCTGGTAGTGAACTTTATACAGCATTAGAACGTAATACCATTGATGCAACTGAGTGGATTGGGCCATATCATGATCAACGTTTAGGCTTATATCGCGCGGCCCAACACTACTACTATCCAGGTTGGCATGAGCCAGGTTCAGTATTGGAATTAACCGTTAATCAACGTGCATGGGATTCGCTACCTGCGGATTTACAAGCCATTATCAGTAATGCTGCTATGGCTGAAAATGTACGTATGCTATCTGAAATGGAACAAAAGAATATGTTTGCATTGCAGGAGTTAAAGGCAAGACCGGATGTGCAATTGCATCGTTTCCCAGATGAAGTACTCGCTAAATTAAAAGTGCTTACCGATGAAACCTTAGCCGAGGAAGCTGCTGCTGATCCTAAATTCAAGCACGTGTACGATGCGTTTGAAGCATTCCGAGCTAAAAACAAAGCCTGGTCTGATATTTCAGAAAATGCCTACTTAGCTATCGAATAACAATGATTTATCTGGTTTTTACTCAAGATGGTTTTCAACAAGCAAAACCGTTGATACTCGAAGACAAAGCAACACTCTGGATTAATGCTGGTGTCCTAACTGATGAGCAACAAACAGAACTTATAAAGGCAAATATCGACATTTATACGCTTCCAGATAATGCTGATCCAAGTAACGAAAAATCAGTATTGGCGGCGTTAGACTATGTCGAAAAAAACGCACCTAAATGCGAAATATATGTTGAATATGTATAAGTTATAGATTCGCCGATAGATGACTAACACTATAATTTTATTCCAAAAGTTTAACTTTCTACCTATACTTTACTCTAATATTGAAAGCTTAAGAACGCCTCAAAACAACTCAAGTCGAGGATTGTTTAAACAAAAATGATAGCTAATGCTGCTAATTTAAGACTGTTCTCCTTTTGGCTGATAGCAATTTCACTGTCTGTGGGCTACCTAGTTGTACATCAATTAAGTTGGCAAGGTTCCGCTTTCTCACACACTCTAATGGAAACCAGTGGAACTTTGCTCATTTTAACGGCAGGTATCGTAGCTCTGTTACGTTACTACAGTCGACCAGATCCTAGCTTTTTAACGCTTGGCGCTGGTTTTATTGGCACTGCAGCACTTGATGCATATCACACCATCATTACCTCCGGTTTATTCTCAAATAATCTAACCGTCTTAGCTCCATGGAGTGGTTTTGCAGCCCGCTGCTTTTTATCCCTCGTTTTCCTATTCAGTTACATCGCGTGGAAAGATACCTATTTCAAATATGATGTCGATCTGCCTTCAGCTAAGCGCGTTTATTTTTATACGGCAGTAGCAACCATAGGCGCATTTATCTTCTTTTCAGTAGTGCCTTTACCTCCTGCATATCTACCAAATTTTTCACTACATCGTCCACAGGAGCTACTACCAACAGTAATTTTTAGTATCGCTCTTTGGGGACATTTGAAAAAAGGAAAGTGGCGTGAAGATGGCTTTGAACACTGGCTTATCATTGCAATCATTATCAGCATTATCTATCAGATAGCGTTTATATCACGCCCAGATCGTTTCTTTGATACCGATCATAACAGTGCTCATGTACTTAAACTGTTGAGTTATGTTGCGATCTTGATTGGACTTTTTGTCAGTATTTTTCAATCATTTAAACGCGTTGAATTAATGGCACAGTATGACGTTTTAACCAAGTTGCCAAACCGTGTACTTTTTGCCGATCGGTTTTTACAAGCGATGGCACATAGCAATCGTAACGAGCTAATGCTTGGTGTCTGCTTCCTTGATTTAGATAATTTCAAACCTATTAATGATCGTTATGGCCATAAGATCGGGGATCAATTATTAATTGAAGTTGCTGACCGTATTAAAAAACAAATTCGTGATGGTGATACGGTGTCACGCCATGGTGGTGATGAGTTTTGTTTATTACTCAGTGACATTCGCTCCATCCCACATTGCGAACAAATGTTAGAACGAATTCACTCGACATTGGCTGAACCGTTTACCATTGATGACAATGTTCTCAATATCAGTGCTTCTAGCGGAATCAGTCTTTACCCCAGCGACAATGCTGATTTAGATACTCTGCTGCGTCATGCCGATCAAGCAATGTATCAAGCAAAATTGGCCGGCCGCAATCGCTACCGAATTTTTAATTCATCAAATGACAAAGAGATTACCAAGCGCCATCTTCATTTACAGGAAGTCAGAAGAGCACTACTACAACATGAATTAACCCTGTATTACCAACCAAAAGTAAATATGCTAACTGGCAAAGTTTACGGTTTTGAGGCATTAATTCGTTGGATGCACCCCAAACGAGGCATGATCTCACCGCTAGCATTCTTGCCCTTAATTGAAGATACTGATGTCGAGATTCAAATAGGTCAGTGGGTAATCGAACGTGCCTTACGTCAGTTAAATGAATGGCAAAAGGATGATTTGCAGTTAGAAATTAGTATCAATATTTCTTCCTACCATTTGCAATCACCGTCATTTTTAGCTCATCTAGAATCGGTTCTAACTGAATATAAACATGTTAATGCACATCTATTACAACTCGAAATTCTTGAAAGTAGTGCGCTCAGCGATCTCAAAGCCATCAACGACATCTTAAATACCTGTCGGCATGACTTTGGTATTCAAATTGCCCTAGATGATTTTGGTACAGGTTATTCTTCACTCACGCATTTACGAAACTTACCTGTCGACACGATTAAATTGGATCAATCCTTTGTTAGAGATATTCTTGATGATCCAAATGATTATTCGATTATTGAGGGTATGATCGGTTTGACTAATGCCTTTAATCGTAATGCCATCGCTGAAGGCGTAGAAACAACAGAGCATGGTTTGATCTTACTTACTATGGATTGCGTATTAGCTCAAGGTTATGGCATTTCGCGTCCGATGCCGGCTAAAGATGTAAGTGGTTGGCTCAAAAACTATCAGGTGAATACTGTCTGGGTGAATTATGCTCAAACACGAGCCAACATGACCCAAAAACAAAAAGACAGTGACGTCTTTAATCTGATTCTAAATCAATGGTACAGTCGGGTTCAAAATAAAATCATGAGTTTGCCATCAGATGCATCTGTCCACTGGCCTATTTTGAATAAAAAGAAATGTCACATGGGCGTTTGGTTACACCGTCAATCACATGACAACGTTTTTGACCAAGAAACTATTTCCGATTTACAACACTCTCATGCAATTTTACATCTGACCGCACAAGATCTGGCTATTAACTATGAATCTGGTGATGTAGAGTCTGCCAAACAAAGCTTAAGCAAACTACAAACTATTGTTACAGCATTAAAAAATATATTAAAACAGGCAAAATAAACAGTTATGAAAACGTTTTTAATCTTACTTTTCTCTTTAGTCATTAATTCGGCAATCGCTGACACCATCACACCTGATATTAAGGTTTACCGTGATCCTGAATGCCAATGCTGTCATAAATGGATAACACAACTAGAAAACAATCAGTTTAATGTGATTGATATGCCAACTCGCAATATGGCTAGCGTTAAAGAAGAAGCTCATATTCCAAAAGGCATGGCATCTTGTCATACTGCCACCATTGGTGGCTATGTTATTGAAGGTCATGTTCCTGTAGCTGATATCATTCGTTTACTGACAGAAAAACCAGACATCGCTGGTTTATCAGTACCGCAAATGCCAGTGGGTACTCCTGGGATGGAAATGGGATCTAGAAAAGACAATTTTGCCGTGATGCAATTTGATCATGCAGGCAAATATTCGGTCTACACTTATTATTTTGTAGATGAACATAATGAATACCAAAGTAAAAAAGCCGAGGCAGCCCAATAAGTGGAGTTATTGATTGTTCTGGGTCGCGTGCTGTTTTCATCCTTTTCTAATGTATTTCAAAAAAAATTAACCCACGAAGGCCTTCATCCCTTTTTTATTGTGATGATGTCTTATCTCGTTCTAACGATTATTTGTCTACCATTGTTATGGACATTTCATCCCACGGAACTCACGGCTTATTTTTGGGTTAATAGCTTTTTTGCAGCCTTGTTAGACATGGCGGGCACCCTGTTTTTAGTGATGTCTTTATCCAAAACAGATCTGTCTGTTTTTGGGCCACTCAATGCCTATAAAGTCGTTATCTCGATGATATTGGCAATGCTTTTTATTGGTGAAGTTCCTAGTCTGCAAGGCTTTACTGGTGTTGCCATTATTGTGATTGGCAGCTTCTTTTTATTTCCACCCAACACACAAGTCAACAGCAACCGCATCCTACATTTACTATCAGAACGTGGCGTG